>JAPKYU010000521.1 GCA_026394175.1 Acidobacteriota bacterium
GGCACACCATCGTGATCGACGGCCACGACATGAGCCAGATTCTGGCCGCCTTCCGCCAGGCGCGCGAAACCAAGGGAAAACCCACCTGCATCATCGCCAACACCGTCAAGGGCAAGGGGGTTTCCTTCATGGAAAACAACCTGGAGTTTCACGGCATCGCTCCGACGCCCGAGCAGGTAAAACAGGCGATCTCAGAGCTGGAACGGGAGGCAGCTAACCTTGGCTGATACTGCGGCGAGACCGAGATTTGAGCTGAAACTGGGGATGGCCACGCGCGACGCCTACGGCAAAGCGCTGGTCGAGCTGGGCCGCGTCAACCCCAACGTCCTGGTGCTGGACGCCGATCTGTCCAAATCGACGAAGACCAACCTGTTTGCCAAGGAGTTTCCCGGCCGCTTCATCGAGTGCGGCATCGCCGAGGCCAACATGGTGGGCATAGCCGGGGGGTTGGCCGCGGCCGGCAAGATCCCCTTCGTTTCCAGCTTCGCCTGCTTCCTAATGAACAAGGCCTTCGACCAGCTCCGCATCGCCGTGGCCTATCCGAAGTGGAACGTAAAGGTGGTGACCACGCACGGGGGCATCAGTATCGGCGAGGACGGGCCATCCCAGCAGAGCGTCGAAGATTACGCGTTGGCCTGCGCGCTGCCCGGTTTCGTGGTGACGTCGCCGGCCGATGAAACCTCCACGCGGGCCCTGGTCCTGCGCGCTGCCGAGCATGTCGGCCCCGTATATATGCGCACGGGCCGGCCTCGCGTCCCCATCATTTATCCGGACAAGAACGAGCTGTTCGAGTTCGGGCGGGCCAAGCGGCTGCTCGATGGCGGCGACGTGACCCTGATCGGGTGCGGCGTCACGGTGGCCGAATGCCTGAAGGCCGCCGAGGCCCTGGCGCAATCCGGCATCCGGGCGCGCGTGCTCGACATGCACACGCTCAAGCCGGTGGACCGCGAAGCGGTGGCCGCCGCGGCCCGTGACACCGGCGCCATCGTTTGTGTCGAAGAGCACCTGCTGGACGGCGGGCTGGGCTCGCAGGTGGCCCGCGCCGCGGCCGAGCTGGCGCCTGTGCCCATGGAATTTGTCGGGATTATCGACACCTATGCCGAATCCGGCACGCCCGACGAGTTGCTGGAGAAGTACGGCCTGACCGCGCCGCACATTGTCCGCGCGGCGGAACGTGTGCTCAGGCGCAAGAAATAATCACCACGCCCTCGCCTTTGGCGCAAGCTTGCTCAAAATAGGAACCATGCTGTAGCAGGCGGCACTGTGGCAGTTCTCAACAGTGGCGCCGCCCGCAGCCTGATGTATCATGTATCACCGCCTGGGGGCAAGAAGAGGGAGGGCTTGGCATGTCCATCGTCACCATTTCCAGAGGCACCTTCAGTGGCGGGAAAATGCTGGCCGAGTGCCTGGCCGAGAGGCTGGGCTTCCGCTGCATCGACCGCGACGTGATCGTGGAACGAGCGGCGGCCAGCGGCGTTTCGCAGGAAGAGCTGCGGGATGCGCTGCAGAAACCGCCCTCATTCCTGGAACGGTTCCAGCACAAGAAGTACATGTACCTGGCGCTGATCCAGGCGGCACTGGCCGAGGAGGTGCGCACCGGCCGGGTCGTCTATCACGGCAATGCCGGGCACCTGCTGCTGGCCGGCGGCAATCCCGTGCTGCGGGTGCGGATCATCGCCCCGCTCGAGTTCCGCCTGAAGATGGCCCAGGACCGGCTGAAATTCAGCCGCAACGAAGCGCTGGCCTACATCGAGAAAATGGACGAGCACCGCCGGAAATGGACCCACTACCTTTACGGCGTGGACTGGGGCGACCCCACGTTGTACGACTTGGTGCTCAATCTCGAGCACATCAGCGTCGAGGAGGCATGCAACGTCCTGGTGGCCACCGTGCGGGAGAGGTGCTTCACACTCACGCCGCAATGCCAGGTGCGGATGAACGACCTGGCGATCGCCTCACGGGTCCGCGCCAATCTCGCCTTGAACCCTCCAACCTCGGGCCTGGAGGTCGAAGTCACCGCCACCGAAGGCCGGGTGCGCATCCGGGGAAGGCTGGCCGGCCTCGAGCAACTCGAGGAGGTACGCCGGGTGGCAACGAACAGCCGCGGCGTTGTCGAAGTGAACCTCCAGGAATTGAGCCTGACCGCGCACAGTTGAGGTCCAGGGGTCCAAAGTCCAAAGTCAACGACCTTGGACCTTTGGACCAGTCGACCTTTGGACCTTGGACCCCGCGGTGAGCAGGCCGGCGGCCCACTCGGGAGCGCCGACTGCGTGCAGGTGGGTATAGCTGGCCCAGACGTTTCCAACGATGACCGCATCGCGCGCCGCGAAACAGCCGCTGCCGCGCAGCACCGCGCAGGCGGTCGACGGCTGCTCGCCCTCCAGCACGATTCTCGAATAGTGGAACTCGTGCCCCCGCAAGACCAGGCCTTCGGGGAAGAAAGGATTGGGGTGGTCAACCCGCAGTTCCGAATAACCGTGTCCTTGCGGCGAGGCCTGCATGTGCACGTCGAAGGGGAGCACGCCTGCCATGGCGTAGCGATTGCCCTGCCAGACGATGGCCCGCGACAACAGCATCAGCCCGCCACATTCGGCGTAGATCGGCAGGCCCGCCTCGGCCCGCCGGCGCAGGGATTCGAGAAACGGGCCGTTCGCGGAAATCCTGGTGGCATGGGTTTCGGGAAAGCCGCCGCCGATGTAAAGGCAGTCGAGGTCTTCGGGCAGCTCGCTCTGATCCAGCGAGGAGATCGCAATCAATTGGGCGCCGGCCTGTCCCAGCGCCTCCAGGTTGTCGGGGTAATAGAAGGTGAACGCGCTGTCCTTTAGATAGCCAATCCTCAGCCCGCCCCCTCCAGCTTCAACCGGCCGCTCGGCCCCCTGACACCTGGCACCTGGCACCTGACACCTGCCTTCGCCGGCGATCGCCAACAGCCGCTCGAGGTCGAGATTGCCATCGAGGAGGCGGGAAAGGTTGGCCTCCAGTTCCTCCCTGCCCGGATGTTCCGTGGGGGTCACCAGCCCCAGGTGGCGGCCGGGCAACAGCAGTTGCTCGGTTGCGCGCGGCACAACGCCGAGCACGGGAATGCCGCAAATGGCCTCGATCGACTCCCGCAACACGCGTTCGTGGCGGGGGCCGCTGACACGGTTCAGGATCACTCCGGCGATGCGCACCGCCGGGTCCAGCTTCTGGCAGCCGAGGACACAGGCCGCCAGCGTGCGCGTGACTTTGGCCGCGTTGAGGGCCAGGACCACCGGGGCACTCAGCGCCTTGGCCAGTTCCGCGGTGCTGTGCGTGCCGCTGGAATCAAACCCGTCGTGCAAGCCGCGGTTGCCTTCGATCAGGTTGAACCCCGCGGGGGCCGCATGGCGGGCGAACAGGGCCACGGCGCGCTCCATGCCCATCATGTAGCTGTCCAGGTTGCGGGCCGGCGAGCCGGCGGCCCAGGAAAGCCAGGCGGCATCGATGTAATCCGGGCCTTTTTTGAAGCCGCGCACGGTCAAACCGGCGCGCCGGGCCGCCTTCAGCAGGCCGGCTGAAATCAGCGTCTTGCCGCAGTCGCCGGAGAGCCCGGCAATGACCAGCCGAGGCTGGAGGCCGGAGACTGGAGGCTGGAAACTGTGATCCATTTCAGTGTCCCGGCCCAGGGGCCTTTGCTCTGGCCGCGGCGGCCTTGGCCTTGGCGGCTGTTTCCTGCGGCTGGGCGGCTTCGGGCGCCGGCTCAAGTACCACCGGCAGCCTCCGCCTGGCTCGCCGCTTGATCAGCCGGGAAGCAAGGAAATCGATGGTGAAGCCGGCCAGCACGGCGATCACCACGGCCATGGCGCCGTAAAGGGAACCGTGCTCGCGGGCCAGCCGGGCCAGGCGCGCCGGGAAGCCGACCGCAAGCACCTCGAGCGGGATCGAGGACTGGTTGATAACTTTGCCGTCCCGGCACTCGTAGACCCGCACTTCATAGCGTCCGGGCGGCGCTTTCTTGGGCCAGTGGAATTCAACCGAGAACGGCTCGCCGGCCGGGGCCGGAGGCCCCATCTTCACCGCGCCGCTCGCCACCTGCAGGCTCCCGTCCTGCCTCTTCAATTTCAGATAGTGCTCGCGGATGATCTCCTGGTCCATCGCCGGCGGCTCCACCCTCATCTGGCTTTTCAGCGCCGTCTCGTCAAGCTGGCAGCGATCGATTTCGCTGCGGTTCAGAAGCGCCGCGACCGGTTCCGGCGTGAAACACAAGAACAGGGAAGGGACCGCCGAGATTTCCACCTTCCC
>JAPKYU010000563.1 GCA_026394175.1 Acidobacteriota bacterium
ACAAGTTCGCCCTTACTCCAGGGCAGGCTGAGGCCTGCTTCCTGGAACCGTCCGGCGCGGTTGGCTATCCAGTGCCACTTGCCGCCAGCATCGACGGCCAACAGGTCATCAAAGCTATCGCCATTCAGGTCTGCCACGGTCCCCCGAAAAGCGAAGGGTTCCTTGGGAGGCACAATGGCCGGCAGGCCCGCGACAACCGAGAACCTTCCGCCGCCGCGATTGAGCAGCACCTGGTAGCCGGTCGCCGACCACAAGGCCAGGTCGAAGTTGCCATCGTGATTGAAATCGACAACCTGAGCGTCCAGCGCGGCAGATTTGCCGAGGGCGCCCGCCTCTGCCGTGCGGTCCACGAACTTACACTCGCCCCGACCCAGGTAGAGGGCCGGCGGCGCGTCCTCACGGACCAGGAGCACGTCGGTGTAGCCGTCGTTGTCGAAGTCACCGAAGACAGCCGTGCGCGTGCGCCCGACGCCAGTAATACCTGAGGAGGTCGTAACGTCGGTAAACGTGCCATCACCGTTGTTGCGGTAGAAACGGCTCGCGGCGCCGGGAAAGTCAACGGGGAAGGTGAAGGACGACTTAGCAGGCGGCGCGTTCAAGTCGGTGTACGCCGTGACCAGGAGGTCAAGAAAACCATCATTGTCCGCGTCGAAGAGCACGGCGCGCGTAGCAAGCTCGCCGGGCCGGCCGCCGAGCCTTGCCTTCTCGGTCTCATCCACAAACGTGCCGTCGCCGGCGTTGCGATACAACCGTACTCCCCCCACGCCCACGACGAACAGCCCCGGATGGCCGCTGTTCATGTAATCGGCAAAGGTGGCAGAGAGGCTGCCGCCGGGACCGCTCAACCCGGCCTTCGCAGTCACGTCGCTGAACGTCCCGTCGCCATTGTTGTGATAGAGGCGATTGCTGCCTGCGGGGTCAACCACGTAGAGATCAGGGCGCCCATCGTTGTCGTAGTCCCCGAGGACCAACGAGGGCCCGAAGCGCGGCACGAGGCTGCGTCGCGCGAACTCCGCCGAGTAATCACTCGCCTGGATTTCTTGCGGCACCTCGGGGGCCGCCGCGCGGCTGGATGCGCTCGATGTCACCCCGAGCTTCGCTGTGATGTCGAGAAAAGTCACCTTCTCGGCGGCTGGCTTCCGCGCCACGACGGTCGTTGGGGACGGAGGCACCACAATCGCGCCGTACTTGCCGCCCTCCAGCGCCGGATTCTGCAGCGAGATGCCCGGGACAGCGTCGCGCATCTTTTCGTGGATCTTCAGGAATTTCTGCGCTTCCGGCTGGCGTTTCAGGCGTACCAGAGTGGTGAAACTGTGAAAGAGCGAGGCCACGTAGAAGTTCTGCCCGCGCCCGAAGCCCATCTCCACCACGTGTTGATGGGCCTGGAGCGCGTCCTCAAGTTTTCTCTGGGCGAAATACACGGTGCCCAGGTTGAACCACGCCGCCGGATCGCGTGGGTCGGCCTCAATAACCCGCTTGAGGGCCGCCTCGGCATCCGGATAGCGGAGTTCGCGCTTATAGAGAATCCCCAGGCTGTAATCGGCCGCTACGAGCTTGGGATCCATTTGCCTGGCTGTGGTAAGGGGGCCGAGCGCCTCATCGAGCTTGTTGGCCTGCATCAGGGCCAAGCCAAGGTTCAGATGATCCGGGGGGAGCGCGCGCCCGGAGGCGATGACCTTTTGGAACTCCCCGGTCGCTTCGACGTACTTCCCTTGCTCGTAATACGCTTTGCCCACGTTGCGCAGGGTCTGGATATCTGCTGTGGCGGCACTAGCGGCCTTCCGCGCCGCTGGCGGAGAGGCAGGTCTCAATCCGGCACCTTCCTTCGCTGCTTGCCCCGCGGCAGGCTTCGGCCTGGCACTCCCGCCCTGGGGCGCCTCTTGGGCTTCCGTCGTCCGCCGCGGGAAGATCAGGCAGGCAACAAAAGTCAAGAGGATGATCAGGCAGATGCGGAGAATCATTTGCGCAGTTCGGCTCATACCCCTCCTCGGGCCCCGGTTCGCGTGCCGGCCTCTCTCCGGGTCCCACAAGGAATGCAGCAGCCCGAATTATACATCGCGCGCCGTCAGCCGTGGGGCAAAGTCGCTCGGGCATGAATATGCCCGACGGGTGCAGGCGCGAAGAAGGAAAGACACGGCAGCCAGTCCTCACGGAGACATCCAGAGCTGGCGCTACGGGAGCTTTTCCAGCGTGGCGTCGATGGTGATGTTGCCGCCAGGATGCACGGTCAGGGTGCGTTGCCAGAGCTTGAAGCCCGCCTTCTCGATGGAGATTTGGTGATCACCGGAAGTCAATCGCAGGCTGGAGGGAGTGCTGCCCACATATTTCCCGTCCACGGTGATGTCAGCGCCTTCTGGGGTGGACTTGACCTGCACGACACTCAGTTCGGAAGGGGCAGTTGCGGCCGCTTGGGAGGCAGCCTGAGGTCTCGCCCGAGACGTAGCCTCTGACGATCCCGGCAGAAAGATGGCCCTGTCGGCCTCCGGGCTCATCGGAGTCTTTTCCGACCCCTCAGCGGTCACCGTCTCCACTCCCGTCGGCACATGTCTGCGGTCTTCCTG
>JAPKYU010000032.1 GCA_026394175.1 Acidobacteriota bacterium
TCTCCAGCGACAAGGACATGCTGCAACTGGTCACGCGCGGCAGCGCGCGGAGCGGCGAAGGCGGCATCTCGGTGCTGGTCCCCACCAAGGACGACCTGGTTTGCGACGTGGCCAAGGTCGAGGAACTGATGGGCGTGCCGCCGGAGCGCGTCGCCGACGTCATGGCCCTGCGCGGGGACGCCATCGACAACATCCCCGGCGCGCCGGGGATCGGCGAAAAAGGCTCCCGCGACCTGATTCAGCGCTTCGGGTCCGCGGAAGCGGCCATCGAGCACGCCGCTGAGGTCGAACGCAAGACGTACCGCGACTCGCTCCAGAACAATCGCGACCTGATCCTGTTGAGCAAGAAACTGGCGACTATCGAAACGGCCGTTCCGGTGTCGCTCGATCTCCAGGCCATCGCCGCCCACGCGCCCGACCGGGCCGTCTTGCAGCAGCTTTACACGGAGCTGGAGTTCCATGGCCTGGCTGAGGAGTTGTCGCCGGCGCCGGACAAAGGCAGCAGGGATTACCGGGAACTAGGGGGCGAGGCCGAGGTCGCCGATTTCCTGCGGAGCCTGCCCGGCGACGCGGCGCTGGGGTTCACGGGCCAGGCGGCAGGAGCTGCTGCCGGCGGCCCACGCCCGCCCCAACCAGCCCAACTGCAATTCGGCGCGGAAGCGGAGGCGGAAGCCGTGGCGGCCGCCGCGCTCGGCATTTCGCCGGCCACGGGCGTGGCCCGCGTGCTCCCGCAAGGGCTGCTTCCTGCGGCGCGCCAGTGGCTCGAGTCGTCCGAGCGAACCAAGGCGGTCGCGGACGGCAAGGCGGCGCTGCGCGCCCTTCGTTCCTTCGGCATCGAGCTCGGCGGCGTTCGCCACGACGTGATGCTGTATTCTCACCTGCTCGACCCCACGCAAAGCGGCCATGCGCTCGAGGAAGTCGCGCTGCGCCGCTTCAACGCGCGGCTGGGCGCCGACTGCGCCGAGCGCGCCGACGCTGCCGGGCAACTGGCCCGGCTGCTGGCGCCGGAGGTGGAGCGTGCGGGGCTGACGCGCGCCTACAACGAGATCGAGCTGCCACTCGCGCCGCTGCTGGCCGACATGGAGGAGGCCGGGGTGCGCGTCGATTGCGACGTGCTGGCGCGCCTTTCCGAACAGCTCGGCCGGCAGATCGAGGAGCTGACGGCGGAAATCCACCGCCTCTGCGGCGCTGAATTCAACATCAACTCGCCGCAGCAATTGAGCAAGGTCCTGTTCGAGCACTTGAAGCTTCGGGCCCCGACGCAGCGTGGGAAAGGGAAAGTGTACTCGACCGCGGTCAACGTGCTGGAGGAACTGGCCGCCGAGCACGAAGTGCCGCACAAGGTGCTGGAGTACCGCCAGCTCACCAAGCTGAAGGGCACTTACCTGGACGCGCTGCCCAAGCTGGTCAACCCGCGTACGGGACGCATCCACACCACGTTCGAGCAGGCGGGCACGGCTACGGGGCGGCTGGCCTCCCGCGACCCCAACCTGCAGAACATCCCCATCCGTACGGAACTGGGCCGGCAGATCCGCGCCGCCTTCGTCCCGGAACAGGGCTGGAAGATCCTGTCGGCCGACTATTCGCAGATCGAGCTGCGTCTGCTGGCCCACTTCTCGCAAGACAAGGTCCTGCTCGAGGCCTTCCGCAGGAACGAGGACATCCACTGCCGGACCGCGGAGCTGGTGTTCGGCGTGCCGCCGCTGATGCAGACACACGAGCACCGCCGCCGCGCCAAGGCCGTCAACTACGGGATCGTTTACGGGCTGAGCCCCTTCGGGCTGGCGCAGCAACTGGGCATCGACAGATCGGAGGCCAAGCAGTTCATCGACGACTACTTCGCCACCTACGCCGGCGTTCGCAAATACATCGACCGCTGCCTGGAAGAGGTGCGCCGCACGGGGCTGGTACGCACGCTGTTCGGCCGCCTGCGCCCCATCCCCGAGATCAACAGCCGGAACCAGCAGCAGCGCGGTTTCGCCGAGCGCACGGCGATCAACACGCCCCTGCAGGGGACCGCGGCCGACCTGGTCAAGTTGGCCATGATCCGCATTGCCGCCGGCTTGCGCCGGGAGCGGCTGCGCACCCGCATGCTGCTCCAGGTGCATGACGAGCTGCTGTTCGAGGCGCCGCCGGAAGAGATCGAGGCCGCCCGCGCGCTGGTCCGCCAGGGCATGGAGCAGGCCTACAAGCTGGACGTGCCGCTGCTGGCCGAAGTCTGCGCCGGCAACAACTGGCGCGACGCGAAATAGTCTTCACCACAAAGACCCGAAGAACAAGAAGGACACAACGGCGGCGTTCCCGGTGTTCTTTGTGTTCTTGGTGCCTTTGTGGTGAAATGGGGAGCCGATGATCGGGCATTTGCGCGGGCGCATCCTGGAGAAGCACCCCAACCAGGTGATCCTGGAGGTGAACGGGGTCGGCTACGACGTCAACATCCCGGTGTCGACTTTCTATCAACTCCCCGATCCGCCCGGCGAGGCGCAGCTTCACATCCACACCCACGTGCGTGAGGAGGCGCTGGCGCTCTACGGCTTTCTGACCACCGGCGAGAAGCGCGTTTTTGAGAAGCTGCTCGGCGTTTCCGGCATCGGCCCGCGCCTGGCGATCACCATCCTGTCGGGACTGGAGGTTGCCGAACTGGTTCCGGCCATCCGGAACAACGACCTGGTGAAGCTGACGCACATTCCCGGGGTGGGGCGAAAGACGGCCGAGCGCATCGTGCTGGAGTTGCGCGACAAGCTCGCGGAGGTGGAAGGCTTGCGGGCCGCCGCCGCACCGGCTGGATTCTCCATCGTGCAGGAAGACGCTCTCTCAGCCCTGCTCAACCTCGGCTACCAGCGGTCAGCGGCGGAGAGGGCCGTGGGCCGCGCGGCGGAGCAGGAGCGTGGCGGCTCGTTTGATGCCTTGCTCCGCCGCGCCCTGCAGTTGCTGGTGAAAACATAGCTGGCAGGTGACAGGCGGCGGGTGGCAGGCGGTTCTGAACGCCGCCACCTGCCACCCGCCACCCGCCATCTGCAACCTGGTCAATGACTGAACAACGGATCGTCAGCAGCGAGGCATTCGAGGAGGAGCGCAACTTCGAGTACAGTTTGCGCCCGCGTCTGCTGGCCGAGTTTACGGGCCAGCGGAAGGTCAAGGAGAACCTCGCCATCGCCATCGAGGCGGCGCGCTCGCGCGGCGACGCCCTGGACCACGTGCTGATCTACGGCCCGCCCGGGCTGGGCAAGACCACGCTGGCCTCCATCATCGCCAATGAGCTGGGCGTCCGTTTCCAGCAGACCTCCGGCCCGGTCATCCAGATCAAGGGAGACCTGACCGGCATCCTCACCCAACTGACCGAGCGGCAGGTGCTCTTTGTGGACGAGGTGCACCGGCTGCATCCGGAAATTGAAGAGCTCCTCTATGCGGGGCTTGAAGATTTCAGGGTGGACGTGCTGATCGGACAGGGACCGGGCGCGCGGACCCATAGCCTGCCGCTGGCGCCTTTCACCTTCGTCGGGGCCACCACGCGCGCCGGCCTGATCAGCGGCCCCCTGCGAACCCGCTTCGGCATCATCCTGCACCTCGATTACTACACGCCGGAAGACCTGGCCACCATCGCCAAGCGCTCGGGCGCGATCCTGAAGGTGGAAATGGACGAGGAGGGCACAGCCGAGATCGCGCGGCGCAGCCGCGGCACTCCGCGGATTGCCAACCGGCTGCTGCGGCGCGCCCGCGACTACGCCCAGGTCCGGGCCGACGGCCGCATCACCGCCCCGGTGGCCCGCGAGGCGCTCGATATGTTGCAGGTCGATCAGCTCGGGTTCGACGAGATGGACCGCAAGCTGCTTCTGACCATCATTGAAAAATACGGCGGCGGCCCGGTGGGATTGAACACCATTGCCGCCTCCATCAGCGAGGAAGTGGAGGCCATCGAGGAGATCTACGAGCCATTCCTGATCCAGTGCGGTTTTTTGAATCGCACGCCGCGCGGGCGGATGGCGACTCCGCTGGCTTACCGGCATTTCGGCAAGGAACCGGCCGGCGGCGGCCAGCCGGGCCTGTTTTAGGATCCAAGGTCCAAAGGTCAGTACGCAGGCCAGGCTGTCTTTGGACTTTTGGACCCTTGGACCCTTGGACCATGCGCAAGCTTGTTTATCTGGGGCTGGGCTCAAACCTGGGCAATCGGCTCGAGAATCTCAGGCGGGCGATCCAAGAGCTGCGGGCCGCGGGGGTCGCCGTAGGCCGCGGGTCCTCGGTTTACGAGAGCGAGCCGGTGGATTACACAGCCCAGCCGCGGTTCCTGAACGCCGTGGTCGAGGCGGAGACCGAGCTGATGCCGCGGCAGTTGCTGCAGCGGTTGCAGCACATCGAGCGCCGGCTGGGACGGCGGCGCGGGGTGCGGGGCGGCCCCCGCACGATTGATATTGACATCCTGGTATTTGGCGAGCATGTTATGCACACCGCAGCGCTCACCATCCCGCACCCGCGGCTGGCCGAGCGCCGTTTCGTGCTGCAACCGTTGTGCGAACTGGCTGCCGGCCTGCGCCACCCGGCCGACCGCCAGACGGTTTCCGCACTGCTGGCGGGCCTGAGCGGCGGCGGCCAGGTGAAAAAGGTCGCGGGGAGCCGGTACCTGAGACCCGACACCTGACACCTGGAACCTGACGCCTGATGGACATGGACTACGAAGCGCCTCACTATATCGCCATCGAGGGCCCCATCCGGGTCGGCAAGACCAGCCTGGCCCGCATCATGGCCGAACGACTGCACGCCCGCGCCATCCTGGACGGTGAGGACAACCCCTTCCTGCGGGATTTTTACCTGGAACGCGCCGGCGCCGCGTTCAAGGCCCAGATGTACTTCCTGAACCAGCGCTTTCAGCAACTGCGCGGGCTTTGCCAGGAAGGCCGCCGGGCGACCTTCGTAGCCGACTACCTGTTCGACAAGGACAAGATCTTCGCCTACATCAACCTGAGCGACGAGGAACTGCGGCTGTACGACGCCTATTACGAATTGCTCCGGCAGCAGATCCCCACACCGGACCTGGCCGTCTACCTGCAGGCCACGCCCGAGGTGCTGCAGCAGCGTATCGAGCGGAAGGCGTCACCGCTGGAAGCCGAGATCTCGCCCGAATACCTGGCCGAGATTGTCCGCGCCTACGACCATTTCTTTTACCACTACAAGGCATCGAAGCTGCTGGTGATCAATACCAGCGAGATCGACTTTGTGGCCAGCCGCGAAGACCTGGAACAATTGCTGCGCCGCATCAACCAGCCGGTGTGCGGCACTCAGTATTTCCTCCCCCTGGGCTCGGGCTAGCCGGATTGCGGATTTCAGATTGGGGATTGCGCCGTTCACTCCCCCGCCTTTCAAGTCCGCAACCGGCAGTTGCAGGGGTGACCAGTTTTGTTCCCAAGGCCGCGGCCTGTTTGACTTCTGACGGGGCGCCCCCTTAGAATCGACCCCGAACGTCTCGAGGCACGATGGAAGTCCGTAGAAGCACCAGGGTATTGGCACGGCTGAATGTGCTGATCACCAGCGCCGCCGGATCGCACAATGCGCTGACAGCGGTGGTGAACCGGAACGGGGCGCTGATCCTTTGCCCCGTCGCTTATCCGGTGGACACCGCTCTGCAAGTCCGGAACATGGCGACCGGGCAATCGGCAGACTCACACGTCGTCTGGTCTGGGGGCCCGGACAACAGCGGGCTGTTTAAACTGGGAATCCAGCTAAACGAGGACCGGCCCGAATTCTGGGGCGTAGAATGCGCGCCGCCGCCCCCGCCCGCGGAATGAGGTGACTGGTCGCAGGCTGCAGGTGACAATCATGACGACGGCAGCCTGCAACCTGCCACCTACCTGAGCACCAGTGCGGCGGCACCGAGGCAGCCGGCGCGCGGGCCGAGCGTGCTGCGACAGAGCCGGACGCGCTGGGCCGCGGGCGTGCTGAGCTGCTCGCGCATGCGCGCCTCGGCCGCGCTGCCAAACCACGGGAATCCCGCTGCCACCGACCCACCCAGCACAATGACCCCCGGATCGAGCACCGCGGCCATCACACCAAGGACTGCGCCGAGCCGGGCGCCATAGACCCGCCAGGCCTCGGCTGCGGCGCGCTCCTCCCCTTTTTCCGCTCGCGCCTGGACCTGCTCGGCGCGGCAGTCTTCGCCCGTGAGCTCCCGAAAGACGCCGGCCACGCCGGAGCCCGAAAGCGCCCGGTCGTACATCAGGCCGTCCACCAGGCAGCGGCCCACTTCGCCGGCGTTGCCCGTGGTCCCGGCGAAAATCCGGCCATCGACGACGATGCCGCACCCCAGGCCGGTGCCCAGCGTGACACCGACGACGATCGCCTCCCCGCGGCCCGCGCCGAAGGCGGCTTCGGCCAACGCGAAACAGTTGGCGTCATTGTCCACGGCGGGCCGGTGCCCGTACCGCTGCCGAACGGCCCGGCCCAGCGCGTAGCCGTGCATGTGCGGAAGCGTATCGACATCGCCGTAGGTGCCTTCCGGATCGATGGGGCCCGCCGAGCCGATGCCGATGCCCGCCAACTCCGAGGCTGTCATCTCCCGTTCCGCCAAGGCCCGATCCATGGCGCGGAACACGTTACCGGCTGTTTCCTCGGCCGAGACCGAGCCCGTCGGCTCCACCACGATGCTGCCGGCCATCGAGCCATCTTCATTCACGACCGCGCAGGCAATCTTCGTAGCGCCAATATCGATTCCCAGTGCGGGAGGCATAGTGAGACCGGCTATTATAGCTACAGTGGCACCTTGGGGGCTGCGGGAATCGAGCGGCGCGCGCCGGTCGAGCGCCGGCATCCTGCCGGAGTTGGAGGAGTCGTGGCGACAAGAAGCGTAATCCAGCGCCGGGGCGCCGGGGCGCGCCAGGAAGGGGAAGTGCTGGAATCCAGGGCGGTATTCAAAGGGCGCGTATTCAGCGTGACGCGCGACCGGGTGCGCGAACCGGGCGGAATTGAGGTCACGCGCGAGGTGGTGCGCCACGCGGGATCGGCCGTGATCCTGCCGCGCCGCGACGACGGCCGCGTGCTTCTGGTGCGCCAGTTTCGCCTGCCGGCCCGCCGTTCCATCTGGGAGCTGGCCGCGGGCCGCCGCGACCCAGGCGAGACACCCCTGCGGGCCGCTCGACGGGAATTGGAGGAGGAGACCGGCTTCACGGCGAAACGCTGGAAACTGCTGGGCAAGTTCTATCCCAGTCCCGGCTACGTGGACGAACGTATGTGGCTGTTCCTGGCCGAGGGGCTCCGCGCCGGCCGGGCCCGGCCGGATGACGACGAGCGAATCCGAAAACGCTGGTTCACGCTCGATCAGCTCGGTGCCCTGGTGCGCGGCGGCGGCATCCAGGATGCCAAAACGCTGATCGGGTACTTTCTTCTGCAAAGGTAGGGGGCGCGTCCGGGCGTGCGGCCCGCCGAGAGCGCCCGGGCCGGGCCGCCCCTGCATCCCGAGCCAGGCCGAGGCCGGCGCCCGACCCCTGCCAAAATCTTTGCATTATTTCTGGCAGCAAACACAAGCCCGGGAAATAGCGACTCGCGGGTGCTATTTCAGGCCGAATGTCGCAGCCTGTGCCCCTTTCCCGGTTTTCCGCTTGACATTGCTCTTTGCCCGGCGCTATACTATACTCAAGAAGAGGGTTTCCCTGTGCGGCGGGGCAACACTCCGGCATGCCCCTCCCCGGGGCTTGAAAGCGCATGCAAGGAGGTCCGTAAGTGGCTCGCGTAACAGGCAAGATCAAGTGGTTCAATAACGCCAAAGGTTATGGTTTTATCGGTCAGGAGGGTGGGGCGGACGTGTTCGTCCACTACTCCGCGATTCAGGGTGAGGGTTACAAGACCCTCCAGGAAGGCGACACCGTAGAGTTCGAGGTCACCCAGGGCCAGAAGGGGCCGCAGGCCGAGAACGTCGTCAAAATCTAACGCCGCTCGTCCGCATCCCGGAAGAGTTTCCGTCCAGTGAGACCCCCGGTTCGGGAGGATGGGGGGTTTTGTTTCTTGCGCAGAAAGAACGCCGTACCGCTCTTCGTGGCGGCGAGTCAGCGCATCCCAAACAGTTCGCTGAGGGTGACGCAACGTAACCCGCGATCGTGCAGCGCCGGCAGCACGCCATCCAGCGCCCGCGCCGTCGCCAACCGCCGGTCGCCGGGTGTGGTTTTGTCGCCGTCGTGCAACAGCACGATGACGCCGCCCGCGGCCTTGGCACGAAGCGCGGATTCAATGGCCTCGGCGGACCGCTTCCAGTCGTAGGCGCAGGCCGACCACATCACCGCCGTCAGGCCGTGCTTGCGGAGCGCCGGATACAGGCCGAACCAGCGGATGCCATAGGGCGGGCGGAACAAGCGGGGCGTCCGGCCGATTGTCTCCCGGACGGCCTGCTGCGTCCGGCTGATCTCCAGTTCAATGGCCGCCGGACCGAGGTTGAACAGGCGTGGATGCGTGTAGGTGTGGTTGCCGATTTCGTGTCCTTCCGAGGCCGCGCGCCGGGCCACGTCGGGCAGGCGCGCGACGTTCGCCCCGCAGAAAAAGAACGTCGCGCCGGCCTTGTGGCGGGCAAGAACGTCAAGCAGCCCCGGGGTGCTCTCGCTGGGACCGTCGTCGAAGGTGAGCGCCAGACGGCAATCATCGCGCCGGCCGCGCACCAGCGCCGGACCGAAAACCTGCGACGAGGGCGCCGCCACCGCGTACGCCATGGCCGCGCCGATACCGGCGGCTGCTGCCACCACTAGTTCCCCGATCATAGCGGTCCAGGTCGGGGCGGCCCGTGTGGCCGCCCGCTTACAGCATACAGTTCCCTACCTCAATCCTCGACGGTATAGCCGGTCAGCCCGGAGAGCAGCTTGGGATAAAAGTCGGTGGACTTCTGCGGCAGCACCCCGCCGGAAAAGGCGATCTCGCGCATCTGATCGATGCCCACGGGATTGAGGAAGAAGCAGGCGGGCGCTCCCTGCTCCACCGCTTCCCAGCCCTGTTCGAATTCCCGCACGTAGAGCAGGAACTTCTCCTCGCGCACCGCCTGCTCGCCGATCCCCAGGCACTCGCGCAACAGCAACTGATGGAGCACGACGACATCGAGATGGCGCTGGAGCGGAGGAATATGCGGCAGCAGCGCGGCCAGGTCGGCGTCGGGCCTCAGCGCCAGCAGATAGAACTCGGGACGCTGCTTGCCCCGGAGGCCGGCGCCGATGGCCTTGCCGGGTTCATAACGGGCCAGCCGCCCGCGCCCTTCTTCCGGGGGCATCGGCAGGGCCTCGAAATAGCGTCCGATGCTTTCGAGGAACCGCGCCTGGTCGAAATCCGGGAGCCGGGCCAGGACGCGGTGCGTCGGCAGGATCGTCAGCCCGGGCGCGTCCATATTGACGAAGGTCATCATCACCGCCTCGCAGCGCCCTCCGGGCCGATGCCGGCCGGAGCGCCGGCATTCCTCGCGGAACGCCAAAGCGGTTTCATAGCGATGGTGGCCATCGGCGATGATCAGTTTCTTGTCGGCCATGAACCGCCGGCAGGCATCGATGGCGGACGGCTCGTCCACGCGCCAGACGGCGTGTTCCGCGCCGTATTCGTCGCACAAACGCTCGATCGGTTCCGCGCGCGACGCCGAATCCAGCAGCCGGTCGATCTCGCCGGCCGGATCGGAGTACAGCATGAAAATCTGCCCGAAGTGCGCGCGGGTGGAACGCAGCAGTTGCAGGCGGTCCAGTTTCGGCCCCGTCAGCGTCTGCTCGTGGCGGAAGACCACGCCCGCGCCGTACTCCTCCAACCCCCCGGCGGCGATGAACCCCCGGCGGGTTTGCGTTTCCGAGGAACCGGGCGCCCGGTAGGTCTGGAAGTACGGATAGACAGCCGGCGCCGGGTCGCGGTCCAGCACCCCCTCGCGCCGCCAATCGTGCAGCAGCCCGGCGGCCCCCGCGTAGTCGCTCGCTTTTATGATGTGCGCCAGGTTGTACGGGCTGAGCGCGCGATAGCGCTCCAGCATCGCCGGCGTGATTTTGTCGTACGGCTGGGTGATGACGTTCTCCAGCCGGCCGATTTTCGCGGCGGCATAGCGCAGCGCGGCAAACGGGAAAATTCGAGCCAGAAGAGCCTCCGAAGCGTAGCTATCAGTCTTCAGCTTTCAGCTTTCAGCTTATCTCGAAAGCTGAGAGCTGATAGCTGAAAGCTGAGAGCTTTTTTCGCGATGATACAATGAATTGCGAATGGACATTCGGCTCCTGATCTTCGACCTCGATGGGACCCTGGTCGATTCCAGAAAGGACCTGGTGCTGTCGGTCAACGCCACGCGCGCGCACCTGGGCCTGCCGCCGCTGGATGAAGACACGGTCTCTTCCTACGTGGGAAACGGGGCGCCCATGCTCATCCAGCGCGCCCTGGGGCCGGGCTTTGCCGAAGACCAGTTGGCCGCCGCGCTGCGGTTCTTCCTGGCCTATTACCGGGAACACAAGCTGGACCACACCGATTTCTACCCCGGGGTGCGGGAAGCGCTGGACATGTTCGGCGACCGCACGCTGGCGGTGCTGACCAACAAGCCCGTGCGAATCAGCCGCGAGATGCTGGAGGAGTTGGGCGTGGCCGCGCGCTTCCGGTACGTTTACGGCGGCAACAGTTTCGAGAACAAGAAACCCCACCCGGAAGGCGTGCTGAGCATCCTGGCCGACAGCCGGATTCCGCCCGCGCAGGCCATGATCTTTGTGTCTTGGTGGTGAATCTTCGGTTTGCTCCAGATGGCGCGGAGCTCGTGGTGTTCATCGGGCGAGATCATGCCGAACCGGAGGGCTTCGTCCAGGATGAAGCCCACCTCGGGCGAGGTCACGGCGGCATTGGCATAGAGGTGCCAGTAGCGGCGGGAGCGCATCTGGTGCTGGTGGATGGCGTCGTCGATGGCGAAGATACCGCCCTCGGCGGCGCGCCATTTGCGGATCGCTTCCTCGACCGGGGCCAGCGACTCGGCCAGGTGGCGCTCGTGGACGCGGCTCAAAACCGCGCGAATCCGCTTCTCCTGGCTCCTGGAAAGCATCATAGGCACAGGCTGTAGGCCGTGGGCTGTCGGCTGTGGGCTTCACGGCCGAAAGCCCGCCCCGCTCTCTGATGGGATTGGGGTGCGCCTACAGCCTACGGCCTACAGCCCACAGCCTTATTTGGAGGTCACCCGGGCCGAGGGGCGCGAGCGGGACAGGGCCGCCCGCCCCAGGAACACCGCCTCCTGGCCCAGTTCCTCCTCGATGCGCAGCAACTGGTTGTACTTGGCGATGCGGTCGGTCCGGCTGGCCGAGCCGGTCTTGATTTGCCCGACGCCGGTGGCCACCACCAGGTCGGCGATGAAGGGGTCCTCGGTCTCGCCCGAGCGGTGCGAGACAACGGCGGTGTAACCGTTGCGGCGGGCCAGTTCGATGGCCGCCAGCGTCTCGGTCACCGTCCCGATCTGGTTCAGCTTGATCAGGATGGAATTGGCCACGCCTTCCTTGATGCCGCGCGCCAGCCGCTCGGTGTTGGTGACGAACAGGTCGTCGCCGACCAGTTGGATGGCCCCGCCCAGCCGCTCGGTCATCAGCTTCCAACCGTGCCAATCGTCTTCGGCCAGCCCGTCCTCGATGGAGACGATGGGGTACTTGTTCACCCACTTCGTGTAAAGCTCGATCATCTCATCGGTGCTGAACAGCTTCCCGGGGTTGGACTTCCAGAATTTGTAGCCCTTTCGTTCGCCTTCCTCGAAGAGTTCGCTCGCCGCCGGGTCGAGAGCGATGCCGATCTGCTCGCCGGGCTTGTAGCCGGCCTTCTCGATGGCTTTCATGATGTAGTCGAGCGCTTCGTCGTTGCCGATGTTCGGGGCGAACCCGCCCTCGTCACCGACGGATGTGCTGTTGCCGGCGGCCTTGAGGATGCCCTTGAGGGAGTGGAATACCTCCGCGGTCATCCGGACCGCTTCCCGGAAGCTCTGGGCGCCGACAGGCATGACCATGAACTCCTGGAAATCGATCTTGTTGTCGGCATGCTTGCCGCCGTTGATGATGTTGGCCATGGGGACGGGGAGGAGCGTCGTGTGGGCACCGCCCAAGTACTTGTAGAGCGGAACTCCGAGGAACTCGGCCGCGGCGCGGGCACAGG
>JAPKYU010000173.1 GCA_026394175.1 Acidobacteriota bacterium
GCCTTACTTCTCTCCCGGCCGCGAGGAGGAACAACACGCGCTGGGGGAACGCCTGATGGGCGTTTTCAAGTCGGCGGGCGCCGTGGTGATGGCCGAAGACCTGGGCACCGTGCCCGATTTCGTGCGCCACTCCCTGGCCCGGCAGGACATCGCCGGCTACAAGGTGCTGCGCTGGGAGCGCGAATGGCACACGCCGGGCCAGCCCTTCCGCGACCCGCCTTCCTACCCGGAGGTGTCGGTGGCCTGCTCCGGCACGCACGACACCGAGACCATGGCCGTTTGGTGGGAGCAGATCGACGGGCACGAGCGCCGCGAAGTGTGCCGCATCCCGGCCATGCGCAGCATCAACCCGGAGGAGCGCTTCTTCACCCCGACGGTGCACCAGGCGCTGCTGGAGGCGCTGTACGGCGCCGGCTCGCGCTACCTGGTCCTGCCCATCCAGGACGTGCTCGGCACGCGCGAGCGTATCAACCTGCCCGCCAGCGTCGGCCCCGAAAACTGGACCTACCGGCTGCCCACGAACATCTCCGAGATGGGCAGTCACGCGCAGTGGCGCCAGGCCTTCCACCGCATCGCCGGCTGCGCGTTGCGCCACGGCCGCTCCAGCGCCGCGCGCGCCGCCTGATTGAACCACCTTGACACCAAGTGCTTGGTGTCTTTGTGTCTTGGTGGTTCAGTTCATGGGCTTTCATTCCTGGCGGTGGCCGATGAAGGCCAGCGGCTCGCCCTGGTTGATGGGCGGCGTGTAAACCACGTACAGCACCTCGCCGGCAAACGGCGCCCGCACCTCCGCCAGGCGCTTGCCAAAAAAGTCGGTGAGGATTCCCAACAGCGTGCCCGCGGCCACTGTGTGACCCTTCTGAACCACCGGATACCAGATGCCGGTGTGCTCGCTGCGCAGCACCTCGGTCTTGTCCAGCCACACGGGCTGCTCGGCGGTGTACCGCGGTTTTTCATCGAGCATCTGCAGGAAAGCGAGCACGTTCCTCACGCCCCGCTCCAGCAGCGTGATGGATTCGTCCACGGCCAGGTAGCCGCCGGGGATCACTCCCAAGCCGCCCGATTCCACCGTGATCGCGGGTTTCCCCCTGAGGATCGCGGTATTGGATGAATAGACGGAGGCGGCCGGATCCTTGGGGCGGTCCGCGTCGATCACGATGTGGTCCAGGCCGAAAGCCAGCACCATTTGGCGTGATGCTTCGTCCACTTTCGGCTGCCCGCTCTGCGTCCAGTAAGCATAGGGGCGCAGCGATTCGTTGCCGTCGCCGCAGTGCAGATCGATCAGGTAATCGGCGCGCTCGATGACTTGCCGTGTGAGGGCATAGGCGATTCGTTCCGAGATCGTCCCATCAGCCTTGCCGGGAAAGACGCGGTTGAGGTTCTTTCCATCCACCGGGCTGTAATAGATCGTGCGCCTGAGGAACGAGGGCATGTTGGCGACGTGGACCAGGATCACGGTTCCCGCCAGCCGCTTGGGATCGATCTGGCCGCGCAGTTTCTGCAGGGCCAAAACCGGCGAATACTCGTAGCCGTGAACGCCGGCCAGCACGGCCAGCACGGGCCCGGAGGTTGCGCCGCGAGCCACGGTGACCGGGATGCGCGTTCCCTCATCGACACCGGCCGGCACCTCCAGGAACCCGGAGGCCGCCTGGCCCGCGGCCACCTTCCCGATGTCCAACGGTTCTTGCGCCAGGCCCGCCGCCGCAAATAGCAACATCGCGATAATCAACATGCGGATATAGAACCACAAAGACACCAAGAGCACAACGGCAACAGAGCCGCGAGCGTCAGCGAGCGGGCGCCCGCGCAGCGCCGCCCACCAGTCAGTGGACCGTGCCGCTGCGCAAGCACCCGCTCGCTGACGCTC
>JAPKYU010000298.1 GCA_026394175.1 Acidobacteriota bacterium
GGCGGTGTCGCTGGCGGCGCTGGAAAGGGAACCGATCGAGAGCTACCGGGCGCGGCGGGCGGCGCTGGCGGCCAAGCTGAACGACGGAATCACGGTGGTCTTCGCCTACCGCGAGCCGGACACCGCCGACGCCCTGACCGGCTTCCGGCAGAACGACAACTTCTATTACCTTTCCGGGGTGAACGAGCCGGGCGCCATCCTGCTGCTGGCCCCGCGCGGGGACGGACAGGCCGGCAGCGTGTTACCAGTCGAAATCCTCTTCCTGCCGCCGCGCAACCCGCTGCAGGAGCGCTGGACGGGGCCCAAGCTCGGCCCCCAGGATGCCGATGCGGTGCGGTTGACCGGCTTCAACACCGTGGCCAGCGCCGCCGATTTCGACAAACACCTCCAGCGGATTCTTCCCGCCTACGGCACGCTCTATACCATTCTTCCGTCCGGCCAGCAGCAACGTGGTCCGGAAAACGAAACGGTCGAGCGGCTGAAGAAGCTGGCCGGCGAGGGGCAGGGCAGTGGGCAGGTTGCGGCGCCGGAGATCAAGGATGCGGGCGCGGCCGTCGCGGCGCTGCGGCAGGTGAAGTTGCCCACCGAGCTGGCCCTGATTGAGAAGGCGCTGCGGGCCACCATGGACGCCCACCGCGAGGCCATGAAGGCGGTGCGGCCCGGCCTGTTCGAGTACCAGGTGGCCGCGCTGATGAAGTACGTGTTCGAGCGCGCCGGTTGCGAGCGGCCGGCGTACGCGCCCATCGCCGGCTCCGGCTTCAATTCCACGGTGCTGCATTACAGCGCCACCGCGCGGCAGATGCAGAAGGGCGACGTGCTGGTGCTGGACGTGGGCGGCGAGTATGGCGGTTACGCCGCCGATATCACCCGCACGCTGCCCGTCACGGGTAGGTTCACTCCCCGCCAGCGCGAAATCTATGACATCGTGCTCGGCGCGCAGAAGGCGGTGATCGCGGCCATCAGGCCGGGCGCCATGCTCAGCCGAACGGCCCCGGAAAACCTGAACAAGGTGGCCGTCGACTACTTCAATGCGCACGGCAAGGACCGCCAGGGCCAGCCGCTCGGGAAGTACTTCATCCACGGCATCAGCCACCATCTCGGCCTCAACGTGCACGACGTCGGCATCGTGTCGCGGCCCTTGGAGCCGGGCATGGTCATCACCGTCGAGCCGGGGCTTTATATTCCGGAAGAGAACCTCGGCATCCGCATCGAAGACGTGGTGCTGGTGACGGAAACCGGAGCGCGGGTGCTGACCGCGGGTCTGCCTCGCGAGGCGCGCGACATCGAAAAGGCGATGCGCGGCCGGTCGAGCTTGCTGAAGTAGAGGCTGGAGGCTGGGCAAAAAAAGATGGCCCCGGGAACCTCGTCCCGGAGCCACTCTTTAGTCGTTACTGCCCTCCGTACCCGGAGAGTCACCAACCGAAGGAGACGACCGACCCCACCTAACGGGGCCCCACCAAGCGGGAGGAGAAAACTCGCTTATCCTCGCCGCCTCAGATAAGGTGCAAGTCCATGGCCAGCCGCCTTGGCCGCTAATCCATTGAAAATTAAGGATGCGGGCCCAGTAACGGCCCAGTTACTTACAGGAATACGTAGAAAGTGGGCAGGTAAGGTCCCAATTCCCGTAGCGGGTGGTCCCGATGTCGGGTCAACCGCAGAAAAATGAGACGGCAGATAGGCGCAGATGCGTGCAGATCCGTTGTAGCGCCGGCAGGATGCCGGCGCTGCATGGTAAAATCGATTTCCGAAAGCTGGATAACGACTATGAGCCTGCAATACCTCTCCGATGAATTGAAGACGCTGCGCGAACAGGGCCTGTACCAGAAGCTGCGGGTGCTGGACGGCGAGCAGTTGCCGGTGGCCACGTTCGATGGCAAGAAGGTGATTAACCTCTCTTCTAACAACTACTTAGGGTTGAACACCCACCCCCGGCTGCGGGAAGCGGCGCTGGAGGCTACCCGCAGGCTGGGCGTTGGCTCCGGCGCCGTTCGGACCATCGCCGGAACCATGCGCATTCACATGGAGTTGGAGGAGAAGATCGCGCGCTTCAAGAACACGGAAGCCTGCGTGGTCTTCCAGTCCGGCTTCGCGGCCAACGCCGGAACGGTGGCGGCCATCCTGAAGAAGGGCGACATTATTATCTCCGACGAGCTGAACCATGCCAGCATCATCGACGGCTGCCGGCTGTCGCGCGCCGACATCCGGGTGTTTCCGCACAAGGACGTGGCCGCTGCCGAGAAGCTGCTCCAGGAGGCGCAGTCGCAGCCGGGCCACAAGCTGCTGATCAGCGACGGGGTGTTCTCGATGGAGGGCGACATCGCGCCGCTGCCGCGGCTCTGCGATGTGGCCGAACGCTACGGCGCCATCATGATGGTCGATGACGCACACGCCTCCGGGGTGCTGGGGCGGAACGGCCGCGGCACCATCGATCATCATGGTGTGCACGGCCGGGTGCACATCCAGGTGGGCACGCTGTCGAAAGCCATCGGCTCGCTGGGGGGCTACGTGTGCGGCAGCCGCGACCTGATCGACTTCCTGTATCACCGCGCCCGCCCGTTCCTGTTCTCCACCTCGCATCCGCCGTCGGTGACCGCCACCTGCATGGCTGCCTTCGACGTGCTGGAAGAGGAGCCGGAGCGCATCGCGCGGCTGTGGGAGAACACGCGCTTCATCAAGAAGGGGCTCCAGGGACTTGGCTTCAATACCGGCATGAGCGAGACGCCCATCACGCCGGTGATCGTGGGCGCGGCCAAGCTGGCCCACGCGCTCTCCCGCCGCCTGTTCGAAGAAGGCGTGTTCGCGCAGGGGATCGGCTTTCCGACGGTGCCGGAAGGCAAGGCGCGCGTTCGCACCATCGTGACCGCCACGCACACGCCCCAGGAGCTGCAGCAGGCCCTCGACGTGTTCGCGCGGGTGGGCCGGGAGTTGGGCATTATTCAATGACAAGCTATCAGCTATCAGCTATCAGCTTTCCGATCTGGGCGGAGCCGAACGGCGCAGCGCAAAACCGCACCCAGAAAAGAAAAGCTGGAAGCTGATAGCTGAGAGCTGATAGCTGATAGCTAGACATCGGGTGCGGGCCAGCCGTCATCTATAATGGAATCGGCCCGCAGTCTGGGGCCGTTTCCCCATGCGCTTTGTGCTCCGGTTGGGCGACAGGGAATGCGTCGGGCATGATCGGCCGGACGGCGTTCCGAGCTACCCGGCCCCGGAACTGCTCGTGCGCTGGTCGTCGCGGGCGGCCGAGTTTCCGGGGAATTTGGCGGCGCTGCTGGCCCGCCCGCCAGTCAGCGGGGCCATGCTGCGGGGCTTCAGCGTGCCGCTGCCGGCAGGGGTGATGCGGCCGGCCTCGCTGGGGGCCTCCCTCCTCGTGCATGCCCTGCTCCTGGGCTTGCTGGCCGCAATCTCGTTTGTGTTTGGCAAGCAGCCGCCCACCGCCGCCGAGCTGGCCACCGAACACCAGCGGAGAATCACCTGGTACTACTTCAGCGACGAACTGCCGGCGATTGGGCCTTTGGAAGCGCCGCCGGAGGCCAAACCGCGGGAAAAGAGGGGGGCGGAGCGCGCCAGTGCCGCGCCGTCCAGGCAATCGATCATCTCGATTCCGGCCAAGGCCGATAATTTCAGCCAGACCATCCTGCAGCCGGCCGCTCCGGACATCCGGATCACGCGGGCCGTTCCGCTGCCCAATATCGTGATGTGGCCAAGCCAGCCGGCGCGGCCGGTCCTGGAGTACCTGCCGCCGCCGGAACTGGCGATCGCCCAGGCGCCGCCGCGCTTGTTTGCGGTGGCGGCGCAGAAGCCGTCGCTAGAGTACCTGCCGGCGCCCGACGTCCGCCTGAGCCGCGCGCCGCTGGTGCCGGCCCCTGCTGTCGAGCGGCCTTCCCTGGAGTATCTTCCGCCTCCGGATGTGCGCATGAGCCAGGCGCCGCGCGTGCCGCTTCCGCCGGTCCAGGCGGGGGCGGTCGAGCAGGCCTACCTGGCCGCACCACCGCAGATCGCCGCGGGCCCGCCGGCCGACAACCGGCTGATTGCGGTGGGACTGGATCCCGCACCGCCGGCGCCGCAGATTACGGTTCCCCTGGGCAATCGTGCGGGACGGTTCAGCACGGCGAGCGAGTCGGAGGGCGGCAACGGGACTGAGCGGCGCGCGGAGGCGAGCGGCTCCAGCCTCGAGCCTTCACCTTCCAGCGTGCGTGTGCCTGGCCTGGCAATCACGGGCGGTGTGCGCCCCCCGGCGGCCGATGCCGGGCCGGCGGTGAGCGGCCCGCGCCCCCCTGCCGGCCCGGCCGCCTCGCCGGCCGCGCCCGCGCCCGCGGTTGCACCCCGGGCCGCCGACCCCAGCGCCCTGGCAAACGCCATGGCGCGCGCCACCCGCCCCCAGCTCGGGCTTCCGGAAATCGGGCGCGGCAGGCAGCCGGTCGAGCGGGAGGTTCTGTCAGGCAAGAAGGTCTACACCGTCTACATCAACATGCCCAATCTCTCCAGCGGCGCCGGCAGTTGGGTGCTGCGCTTCTCCGAGTTGGGCGAGCGCCCGGCCGGGGAAGACGCCGAGCTGACCGCGCCCGTCGCCCGCCGCAAAGTGGACCCTGGTTACGATCCGGATGCCGTCCGTGAGCGCCTGGAGGGCGTCGTGGTGCTGTACGCCATCATCCGTCACGATGGTACGGTTGGCTCGGTGAAAGTCGTGCGCGGCTTCGATCCGCGGCTGGATGAGAACGCCGTCCGGGCGCTGGAGCGCTGGCAATTCGATCCGGCGCGGCGCAACGGCACGCCGGTGGACCTGGAAGCGGTCGTACACATTCCCTTTTCGTTGCCCGGGGCGGTGCCTAAGAGGTGAGCAGCAACAGAGCCGCGAGCGTCAGCGAGCGGGTGCTGGCGCAGCGCCGTGTTGGCCTTGCGGGGCACCCGCTCGCTGACGCTCGCGGCTCTGTCGGCAACCTGATGAGTTTTGATGCAGCAGAGCGGGCGGCCATCGTCGCCGAATGGGACCGGCAAAAGGGCGAGGGTGCGATTCCGAATTGGGGCGCCTTCGGCCGGCCCATGGTGTTTGTCGCGGTGGCCCTGGGGCTGGGCGTTACAATCTTCGTGGTCTCTCGAAGGGCGATGCTGCCCGCGGACGCAACCATCGCCATGTTCGCGGCGGTGGCCATGCTGGGGCTGGCGGGAGCGCTGGCCTGGGTTTTCGGCGCCGTCTACGCTGCCAATCAGGCGTACGGGCGGGCCGAACACGCGGCCCAGTGGCTGGCCGAGCACCACACGGCCGGAACCCAGGAACGCAGGCGGGCGGCGGCCGTGACCGTGCTGGCTCATGCGTACTATCGGGGAGGGCCCTGGACGCTTCGCGTTTACGCCCCGCGTGATGTTGCCCGGCGGCTGGCCTCCGCGCTCGATTATTTGGAAAAGGTTGAAGGTGTCCTGAGCGAGGAACGCGGCGTTACTCGCGTGTTTAGCCGGCGACTGTTGGCGGTCTAAAGAATGGCGGTCTAAAGACCGCCGCTACATCCGGCATTCACTTTTGGAGCTGAACTATGACCAACGGACAGGCCCCCGAGTCCCGGCCGGGTGCGCGGAAGCGGCGGATAGCCGCCCTGTTGGCCGTCGCCTGCCTGGCGCTGGCGGGCGGGGCGGTGGCCATCATCGTGGGCATGATGAAAAGCTCGCCCGCCTACCGCGTGTCGGAAGAGTTCATCCGGCGCAATGACGAGATCCGCGCGCTGGTGGGCGGCGAGATGAAGTTCGGACTTGTCCCCAGGGGGTCAATCAACCCCGGCGCGGAAGAAGCGAACGCCGAGTTCGATATCCGGGTGCGGGGACCGGCGGGCCGCACCGACGTGAAGGTGTTTTCGCATACCGCCGGACGCGAGTGGAAGGTGCTCTCGGCCAGCTACCGCGATCGTGACGGCAGCGTGAAGACCATCCTGCCGCGGGCTGTCGGGGCCGATCCGGTGCTGGCCGAACACATGGTGCGCGCCTACCGCTACTATCGCGAGGAGAACTTCCCGGCAGCCATCGCCGAGTACACGCGCGTGGTGGAGGCCGATCCCCACAACAGCGCCGCTTATTACTGGCGAGGGGTGAGCCTGGCCAAGAGCGGCGCCGACGACCGCGCCATCGCCGACCTCCAACGCTCGATCGCCCTGGATGCCCGGCGCGTCGAGGCCTACGAGTACCTCGACTGGCTGCTGGCGCGGCGCGGCCAGTGGAGCGCCATCGCCGGGTACTGGTCGGCCCTTCTCGAACTGGAGCCTGGCAACGCCCGGGCCTGCTATCAGCGGGCTGCCGCGCGGTGGCGCGCCGGCGACCGTGCCGGCGCCCTGGAGGATGCCCGGCGGGCCTGCCGCCTGGGGCTGCAGGACGGCTGCCGCGCCGTTCGCAGGTTCAAGTAGAAGTCTTCAGTTGTCAGTCGTCAGTTTTCAGTTGCGCTTCTTTCCCGGAAACACACAACTGAAAACTGACAACTGAAAACTGACGACTCTTCCGCGGGCCACTGTATAATTAGCTCCTGTCGCTCTCGCCATGGAAGCCCTGGACCAAAGACAATGGCTGTTGTGGCTGATCCGGGTGCGGATCGTGATCATCACCTTCCTGCTCGGTATCGAGCTGGCGGTGGTGCAGCTCACGCTGCCGCAGACCTCGCTGGCCTGGCTGGGTTCGGCGCAGGGCTTCTGGTTTGTCTCGGCCGTCGTCATCTGGTACGCGCTGACGCTCTTCTTCGCCCTGCTGTTGAAGCTCTCGGCCGACTACACCATGCAGTCCTACGTGCAGATCATCTGTGACATCTGCATGATTACGGCGGTCATTCACATCACCGGGGGCGTGGATAGCTATTTCTTCTTCCTGTACCCGGTGGTGGTGATCCTGGCTTCCATCTCCCTGCCGCAGGCCCGCGGCGGCGCTTACCTGGTGGCCAGCCTCAGCTTCATCCTTTCCGGGGCGGTGCTGGAGCTGGCGTACTACGAGAAGATCTCGTCGTTCTCGCTGACGCGCCCGGACCTCCAGAGCCTGCAAATCCGGGTGTTCACCAACCTGGGCTTCTTTCTAGGGGTCGGCTACCTGGCCAGCAGCCTGGTGGTGAACCTGCGCCGGACCGGCACGCGGCTGCAGGCCGCCAGCGGCGAGCTGGAAAACCTGCAGGCCTTCAACCAGAACGTGATTGACAGCATGGGCGGCGGGCTGGTGACCACCAACCTGGAAGGGCGGGTGCTGCTGGTGAACCGCGCGGGGGCGGTGATCCTGGGTTTTTCGCCCAGCGCTCCGGTGGGGCGGCACCTGGCCGAGGTGCTGCCCGAGTTCTCGCGCGTTCCCATCCAGTCGACGGGCCAGGAGATGCGGATGGCGACGCCGGGCGGCCGGGAGAAGTACCTCCGCGTGACCATTTCCCAGCTCACCGGCCCGGACGGCGGCCATCAGGGCACCGTCTACTTCTTCCAGGACCTGACCGAGCTGAAGCGCCTGGAGGGGGAAGTGCGCCTGCAGGATCGCATGGCCGCGCTGGGACGCATGGCCGCCGCTATCGCTCATGAAATCCGCAACCCGCTGGCTTCCATCGCCGGCTCCGTGCAGGTGTTTTCTTCGGTGGGGCCCCTCAATGACGAGCAGCGCCAACTGGCGGGCATTGTCGCCGACGAATCGCGCCGCCTCGATCGCATCATCTCCGATTTCTTGAATTACTCGCGCGAGCGCCGCTACGAGTTCCGCCCGGCCAACCTGCACGACCTGCTGGAGGAAACGCTGGCCCTGCTGGCCCACCACCCCAACGCCCGGCGGATCCGTCTGGAACGCGCCTTCTGCCGCAAGGCGCTCGTTGCCCTGGTGGACCCGGACAGCATCAAGCAGGTGTTCTGGAACATTTGCGATAATGCCATGAAGGCCATGCCCAATGGAGGCCGGCTGCGCGTGGAAACCGATACGGCAAACGGCCGGGCCATCATTCGCTTCCAGGACAGCGGCCCGGGGCTGGGGCCCGGGCGCCTGGACAAAATCTTCGAGCCCTTTCAGTCCTTTTCCAATGGCACGGGGTTGGGCCTGGCCATCGTTTACGAAATCATTGCCGCGCACCAGGGTGCGGTGCGGGCCGAATCACCGCCCCAGGGCGGCTCGCTGTTCCGCATTGAGTTGCCGTTGGGCATCGGCGAGGCAGTGCTCGCGGCTGCGGAGGGCAGTAGGAAGTAAGCAGTAGGCAGGAGGCAGTAAGCAGAAGGCAGAAGGCAGTAGGCAGGGGTGCTACAACCTACAGCCTGCAGCCTACAGCCTAAGACTATGGCAAGGCTACTGGTTGTCGACGATCAGAAATCCATCTGCGAGATGCTGGAGATCGTCCTGCGCAAGGAGGGGCACCGCGTGGAGACCGTCTGCGGGCTGGAGATGGCGCGCAAACGGCTGCAGTCCGGCATCTACGATATCGTGGTGACCGACATCCGGCTGCCGGATGGCAGCGGCCTGGACGTGCTGCAGCAGGTGCGCGAGACCTACCCGGAAACCCTGGTGATCATGATCACCGCCTATGCCTCGGTCGATTCGGCGGTGCGGGCGCTCAACCTGGGGGCCTTCCGCTACATCCTGAAGACCGCGAATTTTGTCGAGGAACTGCGGCTGACGGTGGATCGCGCGGTCGAGGAGCGGGCCCTGCGGCAGGAGAACCGCGCGCTGAAACGGGAATTGCGCAAGGGGCTGGAAAACCTGCTGGGCGACAGTTTGCGGATGAAGACGGTGAAGGAACTGGTGGCCACCGTCGCTCCCACCAACAGCACCATTCTGATTACGGGTGAGAGCGGCACGGGCAAGGAACTGGTGGCCCGCGCTATCCACGCCGCCAGCGGGCGCCACGACCGTCCCTTCGTCTCCATCAATTGCGGCGCTTTTCCCGAAACGCTGCTGGAGAGCGAGCTGTTCGGCTACATCAAGGGCGCTTTTACCGGGGCGGCGGCGAACCGCAAGGGCCTGTTCGAGTACGCCGACACCGGCACCCTGTTCCTGGACGAGATCGCGGAAATGAGCCTGGCCATGCAGGTGAAGCTGCTGCGGGTCTTGCAGGAGCGGCTGGTGCGGCCGGTGGGCACCACCGAAGAGGTGCCCATCGATGTCCGGCTGCTGGCCGCCACCAACAAAAACCTGCAGCAGCGGGTCCCCGAAGGCCTGTTCCGGGAAGACCTGTACTACCGCATCAGCGTGATCCCCATCGAGTTGCCGCCGCTGCGCGAACGTTGCGAAGACATTCCGATGCTTGCCTTGCATTTCCTGTCGAAATTCGCGCGAACCATGGACAGGCCCATCCACAAAATCGACGCTCAGGCAATGAAGTGCCTGGAGCGCTACGATTGGCCGGGGAACGTGCGCGAATTGGAAAATGCCCTCGAGCGCGCAGTGGCCCTTGAAAAACACGAGGAGATAACCGCAGGAACGCTGCCAGATCACGTGACGCGATTCGTCCCACGGGTTTCAATTCCCGAGGGCGGCGTGAACCTTGAGCAACACGTCGGAGAAATCGAGCGTCGATACATCCAGACGGCCCTGCAGCAGGCGGGCGGCGTCCGCACCCGTGCCGCCGGATTGCTCGGCATGAGCTATCGCTCCTTCCGCCATTACGCTAAAAAATACAAACTATAGGAGTGAAGACCAATCCACGGATTCCACTGTGGTGATTATCGAGCCAAGGATTGGGAAAGGCCTTCTTCGAGCCCCGCATAATCCAGTTGATATACCGCCCTCAGTGCGGCCTCGGGGGCTGTGCCGGCGGCCAGGCGGTCCAGGAGGCGCACCACGTCAAACAGGCCCCACCGCTCGGTGAGGAATTGAACGGCGGCCAGCGACTGCCAATAGGCGACCGAGGCCAGCACCGGGCCCAATTCCCCGAACGAGCCTTCCAGTGCCTTCAGCGGCACGCGTTTCCCCTCGCGCCACAACTGCATGAGCCGCGAGTCGCCCTTGGCGCTGCGGCCTTCAAAAAACTGGGCCACTCCTTCGTCCAGCCAGCGCGGGCACCGGCCGTGCGTCTTGGCCCACACGAAGGAGTGGGTCATCTCGTGAATGAGGGTGGAGGAGAATTCGGAGGAGATCGCGGACAGTCCCTGGATGCCGATGCGCACGCGCCCGTCATTCACCGCGGCAGCCCAGGAAGGGGCCTGCGTGACCTGCTGGAAAGCGCGCTCGGTATAAAGAATGACCGGGACCGGCTCGCGCAGCGAAATCCCCAGTTCGCGCTCCAGCCGCTGGTAATGGCGCTCGAGTTCTTCCAGGAGGGTGCGGCGAAACTCGGGCGGCACCTGGCGGCCTTCGAAGCGCAGCGTGAAGTGGCTGCTGGAAAGCTGTTCGTGGTTGGCCTCGGCCGCGAGTTCGCGCTCGGCCCGCTCCAGCGCTTTCTGCACCTCGGCGTCCGGCGCCAGGGCCAGCGATTTCCGCCAGGAACGGACGGCGTCGTCGGTGCGATCGGCGGCGTACTCGGCAAAGCCCAGGTACTTCCAGGCCTGGGGCCAGGCGGGCACGGAAACAGTGGCCCGCGCGCACCACTCTCTTGCTTCCTGGTATTTCTCGGCTCGCAGGAACAGAACGCCATAATAAAGCGCGAGCTGAGGATCGGTGGGCAGCGCGGTCAGGCCCCTGCGAACCGCCTGCATGGCCGCTTCGATGCGCCCTTGTTTGATTTCCTGCTGGGCGGCGGCCAGGAAAGGCGCGGCGGCGCCGTTGGCCGCGGCCGCCGCTGCCGCGGGAGGCGGAGCCAGTGCCCCCGCCGCATCGCCGGGGAGCGGCGGCAAAGGCAGCGGCGCCCGCTGCCCCGCCGGCGCTGCCTCCTGCTGTTTCTCGATCCGCTCCACCATGGACCGCGGGAACGAGTAGGTGCCCTCCGATGTCTCGCAGATGACCTTGGAATTCTACTCGCGGACCTCGGTGGCCTTCACCCGCCTGCCGTTTTTCAAGACCACGGTATCGGCCCAAACTCCGGAAAATCCGGCAAACAGCAGCGCCACCGTCAGCCCACAGCCGCGAAAGAGCATGTCAGGCATTCTAACAACCGGCGCCCGGCTTACCAACTGTTCCTGGTGTCCGGGTGCCTTGGTGGTAAAAGGGTGGGCAACCATTCTAATCAGTTCCTCGCGGATAGGTTCGGGCAGATGTGCGGCGGCGCGGTGGAAAATGGAGAGACCTAGAGGAATCTCATGCGAGCGCCAGATGCACGCTCTTGGCCGCCAGCATCCGCCTCGAAAACTCATGGCAGGCGAAAATGTCCTCCCGCTCCAGGTCAGGAAACTCTCTCAGCAAATCCTCGACTGAATCTCCACCGGCCAGATATTCCAGGATGGTTTCCACGGGGTAGCGAAGGCCGCGCACGCACGGCTTCCCGTGGCAAACCTCCGGGTCAACCGTGATGCG
>JAPKYU010000088.1 GCA_026394175.1 Acidobacteriota bacterium
GGGGCGCGGCTCGGTCGCGAAGGCGACCGCCGCCCCCGCCCGCGCGTCAAAGTAAAGTGAGGGGCAAACCCGACCAATTACCCAAAGGAGAATGCCATGCGGATCCTGTTGAAAGTCTCTTTGCCGGTGGAAACGGCCAACCGGGCGGCGGTGGAGGGGAAACTCGGCAGCACGATCAAGGAGATCCTTGAGGACCTGAAACCCGAGGCGGCCTACTTCGCCGAAGAAAACGGCCGGAGAACCGGCTATATCTTCCTCAACATGAGCGAACCATCGCAGATTCCACGGATCTCCGAGCCTTGGTTCCTGGCCTTCAACGCTTCCGTGGAGATCCGTCCCGCCATGAACACCGAAGACCTGGCGAAAGCGGTTTCCGACATCGAGAGGGCGGCCAAGAAGTACGGCGGGTACGCCTGGACAAGAATGCCGAAGGCGGCCTGAGCCGCGCTCTTCGGGATTCGGTAGCCGGTGCGCGGCGGGGCGGGCCCGCCCGCGCCGCCGCGCAACCGTCCCTGCGACGCCGGCCCGCATTCCCGCGTCACCCGAAACTCGGCGCCCGGCGCTGCGCCTTGTGATATGGTGAACTGTCCTAGCGGTGGGTTATGCGGGTAAGTACTGTTGGGGCCCGAATTGTCGGCCTCCTTCTCGTTGCTCATCTGGCGCCCGGTTTGGATGCCCAGTCGCCGGCAGCGGGCGCTCCGTACAAGCCCAATGACGGCCTCCACCGGGTACAATCCATCGATCAGTTGATCCTGCATGATGCGAAGCGGGCCAAGGATCTCCCGGTTCGCATTAGTTACCCCGCGGCTCGCGGCTCCTTCCCCTTAATCATCTTCTCGCACGGCGCCGGAGGTTCCAAGGATGGCTATACGGAACTGACGCGCTACTGGGCCAGCCATGGCTACGTCTGCATCCAGCCGACGCATTCCGATTCGCTGTCGTTGCGGAGACGGGAAGGGTCGATCAGCCTGCGCGATATCGTCGGCTCGGCCGTCCGCGACTCCAAGGGATGGGAAGAGAGGCCGCGGGACGTCAGCTTGGTCATCGACAGCCTAGTCGAGATGGCGGTTCTCGCGCCGCAACTGAAGGGCAAGATCGACCGGCGGCGCATCGGCGTGGGCGGCCATTCCTATGGCGCCTATACCGCGCAGTTGATGGGCGGGGCGACCGTCGATCTGCCCGGAAAGCCGCCGGGGCAGAGCTTCGCCGACCGCCGCGTCCGGGCCATCCTGGTCATGTCCGGACAGGGCCGCGGCCAGCAGGGCTTGACCCAGCGCTCTTGGGGGGCGCTCACCTGCCCGATGATGACCATGACCGGCTCGCGCGACCAGGGCGCCGCCGGCCAGGGACCGGACTGGAAGAAGGAGCCGTTCGACTTCGCGCCCGCCGGCAACAAGTACCACGTCTTCATCGAGGGCGCGAACCACTTCTCCTTCAGCGGGCGCCTGGTGGAGGTTGCCGGGCAGCAAGCCGCCGGCACCCGGCTGGGCTCCGCGCTCGAGGGGAATGCCGACCAGCGGGCGGTTTTCGGCTACATCAAGATGGCCGCGCTGGCATTCTGGGACGCCCACCTAAAAAACCAGAAACGGGCGCTTGCCTACCTGCACTCCCACGCCCTGGGCGGATACAGCCAGGGCACCGTCAAGCTGTTCTGGAAATAAAGGGATTTTGAACCACAAAGGCACGAAGGACACAAAGTTTCACAAAGGAATACCCTTCGCGGACTTCGTGTTCTTGGTGTCTTTGTGGTTCAGTTCCGGGGCGCCGCGTCTTTTTGCGCGTGGTATGATCGTGGTATATTCATCTCACCACCTTTTTTGACGGGAGAAATCCTATGCCTATGCCCTTTTTCCAGGACAGCATGCTGGCACTGATTATTCAGACGTCAACCAACCTGCCGCCCGACGTGCGCGCGGCCATGGCCAAGGCGACCCGAGAGGAACCGGGCGGCACGCACGCTTCCCAGGCGCTCTCGGTGATCGCCGAGAACATCGACCTGGCGCACGACTCGGAAGGCGCGATCTGCCAGGATACGGGCATGCTCACCTTTTACATCCATACTCCGGTGGGCGTGAACCAGGTGGACATGCGGAAAGCCATCCTGGCGGCGGTGGCCGAAGCCACCAAGCGCGGAAAGCTGCGCCCCAATTCCGTCGATTCCGTCACCGGGAAGAACACCGGTAACAACCTGGGCCCGGGCACGCCCGTGCTCCACTTCGAGCAATGGGAAGAGAACGAAATCGAGGTGCGGCTGATCCTGAAGGGCGGCGGCTGCGAAAACTGCAACGCGCAATATTCGGTGCCGGTGGAACTGGACCGGCTGGGCCGTGCCGACCGCACGCTGGAGGGGGTGCGCAAGTGCATCCTGCACGCCATCTGGAAAGCGCAGGGACATGGCTGCGGGCCGGGCGCCGTGGGCGTGTGCATCGGCGGGGACCGGGCCGCCGGCTACGATTTCGCCAAGCAGCAGTTGTTCCGCACGCTGGACGACGCCAACCCGGTGCCGGAGCTGGCCGAGCTGGAGCGCTCCATCATGGAGCACGTCAACAAGCTGGGCATCGGGGCCATGGGCTTCGGCGGGGCGACGACGCTGATCGGGTGCAAGATCGGCGCGCAGAACCGCCTGCCCGCCTCGTTCTTCGTCTCGGTGGCCTATGACTGCTGGGCGTTCCGGCGGCTGGGCGTGCGCCTGGATGCCTCCGGCGGCGCCATCACCCGCTGGCTGTACCGCGACCCGGCCCGCGCGGTCGAAAACATGGTGGCCGCCGCCGGGCAGCAGGGCTTCCAGCTCACCGGCCGCGAGGTGGTGCTGGAAGCGCCGGTCAGCGAGGAGCAGGTGCGCGCCCTGCGCGTCGGCGACATGGTGCTGGTCCGCGGGCGCATCTTCACCGGACGCGACAACGTACACGCCTACCTGATGAAGCACGAGCCTCCCGTGAGCCTGCGCGGGGGCTTCATGTACCACTGCGGGCCGGTGATGGTGAAGGAAGGCGAGCAGTGGGCGGCCAAGGCCGCCGGCCCCACCACCAGCGGCCGCGAGGAACCCTACCAGGCCGAGGTGATCCGCCGCTATGGCCTGCGCGGCGTGATCGGAAAGGGCGGGATGGGGGCCCGCACCCTGGCCGCTATGAAGGAAGCGGGCGCCGTGTACCTGAACGCCATCGGCGGCGCCGCCCAGTATTACGCCCGCTGCGTCAAGCGCGTGCCGGCGGTGCACCTGATGGAGTTCGGCATTCCCGAGGCCATGTGGGAAATGGACGTCGAGAACTTCCCGGCCCTGGTCACTATGGACTCGCACGGCAGCAGCCTGCACGCCGCGGTGGAGCAGGCCTCGGCCGAGGAGCTGGGCAAGCTGGCTATGGTTTGATGTGAATCTCACCACAATATCGCAGCGCGGCAACAGAGCCGCGACCGTAAGGGAGCGGGCCGGCCCGCATCACACTCGACTCATCGACGGGGCGGCCCGCTCGCTTACGCTCGCGGCTCTGTTGCTCTTTGTGTCTTTGTGGTGTTCTTTGGCTCAAGCGCAGTCGCGCGCCGAGAAAGAGGAGCGGGCCATCGCGCTGATCGAGGAAAACCGTTTCGCCCAGGCGCGCGCCATTCTCGAGGCGCTGCTGGCCGACGATTCCTCCGATGCCCGCGTGGAGGCTTACCTGGCGGCGGCCGAGCTGCACTCCGGGGAGGCTGAGGCGGCGATCGCGCGCCTCCGCCGCCTGCTGGAACGCGATCCGGAGAACGCCGACCTGCACGTGCTGCTCGGCCAGGCGTACATGGAAAACCGCGATTGGACGCCGGCGGAGCAGGAATGGCGCGCAGTGCTGGAGAAGCGGCTGAATTCCGAAGAAGCGCACACGCAGCTCGCCCGGACCCTATTGCAGCTTGGCCGCTTCCAGGAAGGGCTGCGGGAGGCGGCGCGGGCCACGGAGATCAATCCGCGCCGCAGCGATGCCCACGCGCTCCAGGGCAACATCCTGGCTAGCCTGGGGCGCATGGAGGAAGCGGTGACCGAGTGGAACCGGGCGCTGGCCGGCGATCCCAACAATTCGGCCGCGCTGGCCGGGCTGGCCGTCTACTTGCGCTCCTGGCAGCCGGACCTGGCGCTGGAGTACGCCGGCCGCGCCGTCGAACTGAGCCAGTGGAATGCCGTCGGGCCGATCCGCATCCTCTCGCTGGTCCGCCGCTCCCGCCACGAATATGCGCAGGCCCGCCAGGTGGTCGAGAAGGCGCTCCGCAAGTTCCCGGACGACCTGCTGCTGACCGGGGAATTGCGGCTGATCAACAGCGACGAACAGGCCGCGCGCGGGCCGGCCGGCCAGCCGCAAGCGAAAAAGCCCCCGGACCAGTCTGCGCCGCTCGGCGATGTGGCCCGTTACTACCGCGAGCAGCAGGAAGCCAAGCAACAGAGCGAAGGCGCGAAAAAGAACCCACCGAAGTGACACCCCGCGTTACCAAGAAGTCAGTCGTCCTGGCCTGGATCGAGGCGCAGAAGCCGGTCCGCGCCGGACGGGCGGAAACGCAGGCCATCCGGGCCGAGGTGGCGCGCGCGCTCGGCCCGCGTGGCCGCATCTCGGACGAGTATCTGCTGGCGGTTCTCGACCAAGCGGGCGTGGACGTGGGTGCCGAGTTGCGCGGCATGGCCCCGGAGTTGTTCCGCGCGCTGCACTTCGGCACGCTGGAAGCCGCCGAAGCCACGCTGCGCACGCTCCACGAGCGCTACGAGCGCGCGCGACTGTCGGGCGGGCCGGAAGGCAAAGCC
>JAPKYU010000039.1 GCA_026394175.1 Acidobacteriota bacterium
GCCGCCTGGTTCGCCCGCGGCAGCGGCCACGATGAGTACGCCCGCTATACGGAGCGACCCATCGATTACGTCCGCAACATGGACCGGCTGGCGCGCAAGTTCGAGACGGCGCGCAAGATGATGCCGGCGCCGGAAATCGATACCCGGCTCGCCGACATAGGCATCATCGCCTACGGCACTTCCCACTGGGCGGTCGAGGAAAGCCGCGAGCAGTTGCGCGCCGAAAGCCGCCTGGAAACCGATTACCTCCGCATCCGCGCCTTCCCGTTCAGCTCCGAGGTGGAGGATTTCATCCGGTGCCACCGGAGGGTTTACGTCGTCGAGCAGAACCGCGACGCGCAGATGCGCGACCTGCTGGCGCTGGACCTGGGCATCGGCGCCGAGAAAATGCGCAGCGTCCTGCATTACAACGGGCTGCCGATCGATGCCCGCACCGTCACGGCGTCGATTCAGCAGCAGGAAGAAAGCATCAGAGCCGCGACCGTAAGGGAGCGGACTGGGACATAGGACAACCGCAAAATGAGCACCACACCACAGACTCCGCCGAAATTGAACCGCATCGGGATGGAACTGGCCGTCTACCGCGGCGCGAGAACCACGCTGTGCGCGGGCTGCGGCCATAACGCCGTCACCGAGCGCATTATCGAGGCCTTTTTCGAGCTGGGCGTCGAGCCCTACCAGGTCGCCAAATTCAGCGGCATCGGCTGCTCCAGCAAGACGCCGGCCTACTTCCTGCAGATCTCGCACGGCTTCAACGGCGTGCACGGGCGCATGCCGGCGCTGGCCACCGGCGCGGCCCTGGCCAACCGCAACCTGAGGTGCGTGGGCGTCAGCGGCGACGGCGATACCGCATCCATCGGCATGGGCCAGTTCATCCACATGATGCGCCGCAACATCCCGGTCATCTACATCATCGAGAACAACGGCGTGTACGGGCTGACCAAGGGCCAGTTCTCGGCCACCGCCGACATCGGCTCGACGCTGAAAACCGGCGTGGTGAACGACCTGACACCGATCGACTGCTGCGCGCTGGCCATCCAGTTGGGCGCCAGCTTCGTGGCCCGCTCCTTTTCCGGCGACAAGCGGCAGCTCCTGGCGCTGCTGAAGGCCGCCACCGCCCACCGGGGCACGGTGCTGCTGGACATCATCTCGCCCTGCGTGGCCTTCAACGACCATGAAGGCTCCACCAAGAGCTACGCCTACATGAAGGACCACGAGGAGCCGCTGCACGAAGTGGACTTCATCCCCCATTACCAGGACATCACCGTGGATTACGAGCCGGGCTCCTCGGTGGAAGTGCGGATGCACGACGGCTCGCGCATCGTTCTGAAAAAGCTCGGCCACGACTACGATCCCACCAGCAAATGCGCGGCGCTGGAGGCGCTGGTGAAGGCGGAGGAAAAGCAGGAGGTGCTGACCGGCCTGCTCTACCTCAACACCGCGCAGAAGAACTTCCTGGAACTGCTGGACACGGTAAGCGAGCCGCTGGCTTCCCTGCCCCAGGAGCGCCTCCGCCCCTCCAAGGAAGCACTCGACGAAATCATGGGAGAACTGCGGTAACGCTTCAAACCATGTAGCGGCGACCCCGCTTGGCGGGGTCGCCATGCCTGAAGGGTGGACCCTCAGCCGGCCTGTTTTTCCACCGTGACGCCGGTGGGGGAGATGCCGGTATCGAGCACGCGCGCGCCCTCGGCGGCCAGCACCCGCGCCACCCGCGCGTTGGCGCCGTCGCGCACATAGAACAGGACGCAGCCGCCGCCGCCGGCGCCGCACACCTTGGCCGCCACGCCGCCGTGCCGCGCGGCCAACGCCACCAGCCGCTCGATGAACGGCGTGGTAATGCCCGGCGCGTTCTTCTTGCGGTTGTTCCACTCGGCGCGGATCAGCTTGCCGACCTCATCCCAATCGTGGCCTTCGAGCGCCTGCCGCAGCAGGCGGGAGATTTCCACGATGCGATTGAAGTTGCGGATGACGCGGCGGTCGCCGTCGATGTGCGCCTTCATCACTTCCCAGTTGTTGAGGCCCGATTGCCGGGGCGCGCGCGTGTAGGCCAGCACCACGCGCCGCAGCAGCGCCTCGGTGTCCACCGCCAGCTTCTCGCGCACCACGCCGCCGGGTCCCAGCCGCACGGCGTTCACCCCGCCGTAGGTGGCAGGGTAGTAGTCCTGGTCGCCGGTGGGCACGCGGATCACCTGGGCCTCCACGTTCTTGGCGATCCCGATCAGCTTCTCCTTGCTGTGCCCCGCGCCGGTCAGGGCGTTGAGTGCGTTGCAGGCGGCGATGTTCATGGCCGAGGAGCCCGCGATGCCCGCGCCCGCCGGCGCTTCCGAGTCGGTGGTCAGCGTGAAGCCGCCCGCGGGCGCGAAGTGCCGGACCAGCAGGGCCGGCAGCGAGAGCTTGTAGCGGGCCGCCTTCCGCAGCTCGTTGAGGTCCGCGAACTCCTCGGAAAGATCCAGGTCGCTGGACTCCAGGCGGATGCGCTTGTCGCCGCGCGGCTCGATGGTGCAGGACGCGTACAGCGTGGTCGCGAAGTTGATGGTCTGGGCGTCTTCGTGAAACAGGTAGAGCGGCCAGATATCGACGGTGCCCCCGGCCAGGTCTACCCGCGTGGGAGCGCGGCTGATGATTCTCATAGGCTACAGGCTGCAGGCTGCAGGCTGCAGGCTGTAAGCCGGCGGCGACGCGGCTCCCTGTAGCCTGTGGCCTGTAGCCTTCAGCCTTCTTTCATGCTTCCGTGGAAACCGTCTTCTGCCGGGCCTCCGGGGTCACGCCGGCCTCGAAACAACGGCGGCAGCGCGCTTCGTACATGCCGCCGGCGCCCACCACGATCAGGTCGTCGGAGGCGATCAGGCGCTGGGTGAACTTGGCGGGATTGCCGCAGCGCATGCAGATGGCCAGCGTCTTGGTGATCTGCTCGGCCAGGGCCAGCAGCGTCGGAATGGGATCGAAGGGACGGCCCAGGTAGTCGGTGTCCAGGCCGGCGACAATGACCCGCTTGCCCAGGTCCGCCAGCCGGGTGACCACCTCCACCAGGCCGTTGCCCAGGAAATTGGCCTCATCGATGCCGATCACCTCGGTGCGCGCCTCGATGCGCTGCATGATGTCGGCGGCCGATTCCACGGCCTGCGAGTCGATCCGCAACTGGCTGTGGGAAACGATTTCGGAATTGGAGTAGCGGTCATCGAGGGAAGGCTTGAAAATCTGCACGCGCTGCCGCGCGATTTCCGCCCGCCGCAGCCGCCGGATCAGCTCCTCGCTTTTCCCCGAGAACATGGGGCCGCACACCACCTCGATCCAGCCCATGTTGGCTTTGACAATGTCCATGGTCCCCCCGGAAGCGAACCCCTAGCATAAAGAAAGTAGTGACCAGTGACAAGTGACGAGTGACCAGCAGGAGGAGTCAGAAGTCAGAAGCCAGAATGCCCCCGGCTCAGCCGGACGGGTCCTGGCTCCTGACTCCTTTCTTCAGCTTCTCGATTTCCGCCTTCAGCTCGCGGACGGTCTGCACCAGCTCCGGCAAACGGTTGTAAACCGCCACGCAGCGAAGCCAGAGCTTGTTGTCGATGGCCGGGGCGCCGGAAATCGTCTTGCCCGGCTCGACGTCGCGGTGGGGCGCGGCCATGGCGGTGACCACCACGCCGTCGCCGACCTTCAGATGGCCGGCGGAGGCCGCCTGCCCGGCAAACAGCACGTTGCGTCCCAGCTCGGTGCTGCCGGCCAGGCCCACCTGCGCGCAAATCAGGTTGTTTTCCCCGACCGTGCAGGCATGGCCGACCTGGACCAGGTTGTCGATCTTGGCGCCGGCCTTGACGCGGGTTTCGCCCACCGTGGCGCGGTCGATGCAACTGTGGGCCTGCACCTCGACGTCGTCCTCCAGAACCACGATGCCCGCCTGCACGATCTTGTAATGGCTGCCGTCGGTTCGGTGCGCGAAGCCGTAGCCGTCGGCCCCGATGACGGCCCCGTTCTGCAGGATGACGCGGTTGCCGATCCGGCAGTATTCGCGCACCACCGCGTGGCTGTGCGCGTAGAAATCGTCGCCGATGCGCGCGCCCCGGTAGACGGCCACGTGCGAGTGCAGCACGGCGTTGTCGCCGATCTCCACGTTATCGTCGATGAAGGCGAAGGAGCCGATGGAGGCATTCTTGCCGAGGCGCGCGCCCGGCGCGATCGAGGCCCAGGGATGGATCCCGGGCGCCGGCCGCGGCGGCTGATAGAACAGCTCCAGCGCCTGCGCGAACGCCAGGTAGGGATTCGGCGAGCGGAGGACGGCCAGGGTGGGACGCGGCACTGCGACATTCGGCGCCAGCACCACCGCCCCGGCCCGGCTGTGCTTCAGCTTCAGCGCGTACTTCGGGTTGGACAGAAAGCTGAGCTCGGAGGGCCCGGCCTGTTCCAACCCGGTCACCCCGGTGATTTCCAGCTCGCCGTCTCCCTCGAGCTGGCAGTTGGTTCGAATCGCAATTTCGGAGAGTTGCATGATTGTAGTCAGACGTGACGAGTGATGAGTGAGCAGTGACAGGCGGGCGCTGACGTCTGGCCTCCCTCGTCACTTGTCACTCGTCACTTGTCACTCGTTGAACAGCCTGATCTGCGCCCGCGCCGCCGCCTCCCGGCGCTTCTCCAGCCTCAGCGGATTGCCGATCACGCCCAGCACCATCAGTTCCTGCAAAGCGGTCTTGGGCACAAAGATCCGCTGGTTATTGGCAAAGGGATCCGGCGGCACCACGGTGAACCCCTTCTCGGACACCAGCAACAGGTTGTTGGGCAGGATCCCATCCAAAACCTCGTTGTCCTTGAACTTCATGCGCAGCCACAGGCCCTCCAGCTTGGGACGCGCGGAGAATGTCTTGCGCTCGGCGTGGTCATAATCGCCCTCAAAGTCGCGGACAAAATAAACGCCCTTCACTTCCTTGTAGGGAAGCTGGAGCGCCTGGCCGGCGATGGAGAGGATCTCGATGAAGTCGGGTTTCAGGTACGACTGCGGGTTGACGTAGCCGCGCAATACCTCCTGATCCATTTTGCGAACAACGACTTTCTTGTGGGTTGACGGGCTCAAGGGATGTTCGGGCGCTTGCGGATCGCCAAAAGCCGCATATTTTGCCGGAAACCTCGACGTATGCTAATATAGTTGGCCCGGAAAGTCAAGGCGGACTTCCGCTAAGTGCATGTGGCGGCGACCTTTAGGTCGCCACTCAGGGTTGTCGGCTGGGGGAGGCCACGGAAGGCCCAAATGGCGACCTGAAGGTCGCCGCTACAATCGAGGTTGTAGCTGCCGCTGAAGCAGTCAAAAGAGATCGTTAGGTCGGCCGGCTTGATCGGCACCCTCACCCTCATCAGCCGGGTGCTGGGCTACGTGCGCGACGAGCGCATAGCGTACCTGCTGGGCACTTCCCTGGTTGCCGACTCGTACGTGCTGGCCTATCGTATCCCCAACCTTTTGAGGCGGTTAGTGGCTGAAGGCTCAATGACTGCTTCCTTTGTGCCGGTCTTCGCCCAGTACCTGACCGAGAAAGAGAAGGACGACTGGAAAGAATTCGCCAACCGCATGTTCTGGACGCTGATGGTGATCCTGGCGGCGGTCACCGTCCTGGGCCTGGTTTTTTCCCCGCTCCTGGTGAAGCTGCTGACCTTTGGCGGCAAGCGATTGAACATCGACCTGGCGGTCCTGCTCAACCGCATCATGTGGCCCTACATTTTTTTCGTGGGGCTGTCGGCGCTGGCCACGGCGGTCTTGAACAGCTTCCGGTCGTTCGGCGTGCCGGCCTTCACGCCGGTGCTGTTCAACGTCTGCGTCATCGCGCTTTCCTTCTACGCCTTCCGATTCCGCCAGCCGGCCGTGGCCCTGGCCATCGGCGTCACTCTTGGCGGCCTGGTGCAACTGGCCATGCAGATGCCGTTCCTGTGGCGCCGGGGGATGCACTTCCAGTTCGGCATCTCCTTCCGGCACCCCGGGGTCCGCAAGGTGGCCAAGCTGATGGGGCCGGGGCTGGTGGGCATCGGCGTGGCGCAGATCAACTTCCTCGTGGACACCATGTTCGCCAACCATCCGCTGATGCCCAACGGCAGCCTGATGTCGCTGCAGATCGCCGACCGGGTGATGGAGCTGGTTCTGGGCGGATATGCCATCGCCATCGCCACCGCCATCCTGCCGCTGATGTCCCAGCAGGTAGCGGAAAGGAACCTTTTTGAGCTCCGGCAGACAGTTTCCTTTTCCCTTCGGCTGGTTTCTTTTATTACAATTCCGGCCATGGTCGGGCTTGTGGTGCTGCGGGGACCGATCATCGAGGTCCTGTTCCAGCACGGGCGGTTCAATCGCCAATCGACGGACTTGACCGCCTGGGCGCTGTTGTTCTTCGCTGTCGGGCTCCCCTGGTTTGCGGCCACGAAGATCATCGTGCCGGCGTTCTACTCGACGCACGACACGCGGACGCCGGTGAAGGTGGCCATGGGAGTGATGTTCGCCAACATCGCGTTCAACCTGCTGCTGCTCAGGCCCTTGCTCAACGGCGGGCCGGCCGCCGCGACGTCGCTGGCGGCGCTGCTGAATTTCAGCGTCCTGTTCTGGATTTTCCGCCGCCGGCATGGGTTGCTGGGCGGCCGGTCGATTCTCCGCTCGGGCGCCAAGGTGAGCGCGGCATCGGCGGTCATGGGCCTGGTTTGCTGGGCCATGCTTCGCATATCCGGCTTCCAGGATCTGGCCGGCGCCATCCACCATTCGTTGGCCTGGCAGGTGGTGGCGCTGGCTTCGATGCTGGCCGTGGCCGCCGGCCTGTTCTTCGGGCTGGCCTGGCTGCTGGATTGCGAAGAATTGGGTGAAATGTACGGGATCGCGCGCCGGAAACCAAAAACGGCGGAAGTCGTTTCCTGATTGCGGATCCCCTGATTGCGGATTTCGGATTGCGGGTTTCGGATTTCAACCGGCAACCGATCCGCAATCCGAAATCAGAAATTGTTAGCATGGACGACGCACGGCGGTTGATTGCCGAGTTCCTCAATTACATCCGTGTCGAGAAGCGGCTGTCGGCCAACACCGCGGCGGCGTACGAGCGGGACGTGCGGCGCTACGCCGCGTTTCTGGAGGCGGACGGCGGCGCGCCGCACCAGGCCACGCGCGCCGACGTGCAACGCTATCTTTCCAGCCTTTACGCCGCCGGTCTCGACGGCCGGACCATCGCCCGCCACCTGGCGACGATTCGCGGCTTCTACCGGCAGCTTCTGCGCGACGGCGTGGTCCGGGAGGATCCCACGCTGAACCTGGAATCGCCGAAGACCTGGAAGACGCTGCCGCATTACCTGACCGTGGAAGAGGTGGACCGGCTGCTGGCGGTGCCCGACACGGCCACGCCGCTGGGGGCGCGCGACCGGGCCATGCTGGAACTGCTGTACTCGACCGGGCTGCGCGTTTCCGAGCTGGTCATGCTGCCGAGCGGCGACCTGCACCCGGAGCTCGGCTACCTGCGGGTGACCGGCAAGGGAAACAAGCAGCGGCTGGTGCCCGTGGGGCGGCCGGCGCTGGAAGCGGTGGCCGCCTACCTGCGCGGGCCGCGCCAGGCGCTGCTGGACCGGCGGGCCTCCCCGTTCTTGTTTGTCAGCCGCCGCGGCTCACACCTGACCCGCCAGGCATTCTGGAAGGGCATCGGCGCCGCGGGCCGCAAGGCCGGCCTGGAGAAAAGGCTCACGCCGCACCTGGTCCGGCACAGCTTTGCCACCCACCTGCTGGCGCGGGGCGCCGACCTGCGCTCGGTCCAGCAGATGCTCGGGCATGCCGACATTTCGACGACCCAGATTTATACCCACGTGGTTTCCGAACAGATCAAGCGGGAATACCAGCGGCACCATCCCAGGGCCTAGCCCAGGAGGCAATTGCGAATTGCGGATTTCGGATTGCGGATTTAAAGCGGGAACCGTTTGAAATCCGCAGTCCGCAATCCGCAATCCGAAATCCGAAATGGATCGACGAAGATGCCCGGAGACCATCGAGTCCGACGAGGAACGCCGCGAGGCGCACTTCGTCTTTCCCGGCGGCGTGACCGTGGAGATCTGCCAGTGCCGCTCGGAGCGCCACCGCAAAACCGGCGAAGAACCGGCGATCGCCTTCGCTTCCATCCACGAGGACCTCCGCCGCCGCGATTTCTCGATGAACGCCATCGGCCTGTCGCTGAACCCCACGTCGCGGGGGCTGGTGCTGGACCCCAACAACGGCGTGGGAGACATCGAGCGCCGCGAAATCCGCGCCATCAGCAATTACGTGTTCGTGGACGATCCGGTGCGCATGCTCCGGCTGGTGCGCTTCCGCACCCGGCTGCATTTCGGCGTCGATCCCAAAACCGAAGCGCAGTTCCAATCCGCAAAGCAGCGGGACCTGATGCAATACGCGCTGCCCAGGCTCCTGCTGCGGGAGCTGCGCGAGATCACGCACGAGGTCAGTCCCAGCGAGATCCTCAAGGTGCTCGACAAGGAAGGCATGGCCACCGCCTTGCACCCCAAGCTGACGGGGCCGCGGCTGAACCTGCCGGCCATCCAGAAGATGGAGAAGACGGCGCGGTCGCTGGAAGAACACGGCCTGCATCCGCGCCTGTACGGCCCGGCCGTGTTTTTCCTGGCCCAGAAGCTGACGGCCGCCGACCGCCCGGTTTTCGCCAAGCGCCTGCACATGAAGCGCCCCGACAGCGAGCCCTGGATGAAGCTGGAAGAGACGGGCAAGAAACTGGTCCGCCTGTTGGGGAGCAAGGAGGCCAACACGCCCTCCAAGGCCTTCCGCGTGCTGGCGGCGCAGCCCGCCGAGATGATCCTGTTCGTGCTGCTGCACTTCCCGCAGAAGAAGGTGCAGGACAAGCTGAAGGCCTACCTGTCGCGCCACCGCCCGCTGCGGGAGAAACTGCCGGAGAAGGAGTTGGAGTCGCTGGGCGTGGCGCCGGGCACGGCCCGCTTCAGCGCCATCCTGGACCAGTTCTTCGCCGCCGTTCTGGACGGAAAAGCCAAGTCGCGCACCGAGCAGACCAAGCTGCTCAAGAAGCTCGCGGCGGAAGCCAAAGGTTAGGCTGGAGGCTGGAGACTGGGGGCTGGAGGCCGAGAGCCGCCGATGCGGCGCTACTGCTTCATGCGGCTGCGCATTTTGCGCGCCAGTTTCTCGATTTCGTCCAGTTTTTTCAGGGTGTTCAGCGGCAGCACGTTCTCGCCGCCCTTGTCCAGATCCTCTTCCACCTGGTTGGCCAGCTCGGTCAGCTTCGAGCTCAGCTTCTTTAACTCGTCGTGTTGCTGCTTGAGCATCTTGGAAGGCGAGGTGGGCAGAGTCTGATCCACGGTCCTGTCCACCTGCGGCCGTTGCCCGGCCGCCGGTGCAATCAGACCTAAAAACAACGCCAGCACGAGAACATCCCGCATGGCGGTATTCTAGCAGGTGTCAGGCGCCCGGTGTCAGCCTCCGGTCCCCGCTGGAATGCCTTGGCAGGTGCCGGCCTGATTGGGTATAATTCGCGCGTTCGCAGGCGGGTGTGTGGATTGAAACTGGAGCTTAGCTTTCCAAGTGATCCGAGGCTGTTGCGGGTGATCCGCTCGGTCGTCGGGCAGATGGCCGGGCTTTGCGGCTTCGAGGAGGATGAAGCCCGGTTCATTGTCGTGGCGGTGGACGAGGCTTGCGCCAACATCATTCGCCATGCCTATGGAGGCCGCACCGACGGCGACATTCGCCTGGCTTGCTCGACAGAGGATGACAGGATCGAGTTCACGTTGACCGATCGCGGCCGGGCGCCCCAGCACGTAGCCCGCTTGCAGCCGCGTTCCCTGGAAGAGGTTCGGCCCGGCGGCCTGGGAATGCACCTGATCCGGTCGGTGATGGACGAAGTTCGCTTCCGGTTCGGCGAGGAAGAGAACCAGTTGCAGCTCACCAAGCTGCTTCATCCCGGCCGGCGCGTGCCGAGTGGTGCAATTATCGAATGAGCATTCAAATCGATGTACGTAGACAGGAGCAGACGGCGGTCATCAACGTCGTCGGCGACATTGATCTGTATTCGTCCCCTCAGGTCCGCCAGACCATCCTGGACGCGCTGAACGAAAAGAGCGACAACCGGGTCCTGGTGAACCTGACGGGGGTGAAATACATCGACAGCTCCGGGGTCGCTTCCCTGGTGGAGGGGCTGCAACTGGCGCGCCGCTCGCGTGTCCGCTTCGCTCTGTGCGGCCTGAACAAGGCGCCGCGCCAGGTGCTGGAGCTGACCCGGCTGATCAATGTCTTCGACATCTTCGAAAGCATCGAAGATGCGCTGAAAGCCTGATGTCGGCAACACCGCCGGCAACACCGCCGGCACCCCTGGCCGCTCGCTGCCGCGTCGGGTTGCTGGCGGTACGGCCCTGCCCCTGGCCTCTGGCCTTCTTTCGGCAGGGTGGAGGTCCGTAAAGGAAAGGACAGTGGCAGCGGGCCGGCGCACAGGCCGCCCGCGCCGCAGGGTTCATGCTCACCCGCATCGGAACCGACGCCCTCCGCCTGCTGGACTACCTGGGGGGCCTGTCCCGGCAAACCAGCCGCGGCCTGTACTGGACCGTGGTGGCGCCCTTCCGTGGCGCCCGCGTCCGCTGGCGCAGCACCATCCACCAGATGGCCGCGGTGGGCGTCTCCGCCCTGCCCGTCGTCTGCCTCATCACCTTCCTGATGGGCCTCATCATGGCCATCCAGGGCGCCTACGAAATGAGGAAATTCGGCGCGCTCCATTACGTGATCGACCTGGTTGGGGTGTCGATCACGCGGGAACTGGGACCGCTGATGACCGCCATCATCGTCATCGGCCGCTCGGGCTCCGCCTTCGCCGCCGAAATCGCCAGCATGACGGTGAACGAGGAGGTGGACGCGCTGGTCACCATGGGCCTCAACCCCGTCCATTTCCTGCTGTCTCCCAAGCTGCTGGCCATGCTGGTGATGATGCCTTGCCTCACCACCATCGCCGACCTGATGGGGATCCTGGGCGGGGCCACGTTTGCGGCGCTGTCGGAGATGGGCATGGGCCTCGGCCCTTATCTGCGCGCCACGGCCGACGCCCTGGTGATGCGCGACATCGTCTCCGGCCTGATCAAGAGCCTGGTGTTCGGCCTGGTGATCGTGCAGGTGGGCTGCTACCAGGGTTTCACGGTGACGGGCGGGCCGGAAGGCGTGGGACGCTCGACCACGGCCGCCGTGGTGGTCTCGATTTTCGGCGTGGTGCTCGTGGATATGGTGTTCACGGCGTTTTTCTATGTCCTCGGCTGATTCCAGCGAGCCGGTCATCGTCGTTCACGACCTGGTGACGCATTACGGCGGCCGCCTGGTGCTCGACCAGGTGAGCCTGGAAGTCCGCCGCCGGGAGACGCTGGTGATCCTGGGCGGCAGCGGCTGCGGCAAGAGCACGCTGTTGCGCCATCTTGTGGGCCTGGCCAGGCCGACATCCGGCTCCGTCCGCCTGTTCGGCGAGGACATCTGCCGGATCCCGGAAAGCGAGCTGAATCGCATCCGCCGCAGGATCGGGATGTCGTTCCAGGGAAGCGCGCTGCTCAACTCCATGACGGTGGGGGAAAACGTCGCCCTACCCTTGCGCGAGCACACGCGCCTGGAGGATTCCACCATCCGCGTCATGGCCCGCATGAAGCTGGACCAGGTCGGGTTGGCGGGTGTCGAAGATTACCTGCCCGCCCAGCTTTCCGGCGGCATGAAGAAGCGCGCCGGCGTGGCCCGGGCCCTGGCCATGGACCCGGAGATTCTGCTGTTCGATGAGCCGTCGGCCGGACTGGATCCGGTGATTGCCGCCGGCATCGATCACCTGATTCTGAAACTGAAGGCGGCGTTCGGCGTCACCATCGTGGTGGTCACGCACGAATTGGCCAGCGCCTTCCTGATAGCCGACCGCATCCTGCTGTTGGACAAAGGGCGGGTAGTTGCCTGCGGAACACCCGAGGAAATCCGCGCCAGCCAGCATCCGCGCGTGCGCCAGATGCTGGACCGGCAACCGGACAGCGAGGCGGCCCCGGGACAGGCCTACCTGGATTCGTTATTTGGCTTCAAAGTCGGCGGAGGAGCGAAGGCTTGATCACCAAGACACAAAGGCACGAAGTTACAGAGCGAAACCCCGAAGGAGGGCGCTCCCTCGGTTCTTCATGTCTTTCCTTTGTGTCTTTGTGCCTTTGTGCCTTCGTGTTGAGTAAGCGATGAGTGAACAGGCCAAAGTCGGACTGGTGGTGCTGGTTGCGCTCGGCATTTTTGTCGGCACCGTCTTCTACATGCTGAACCTGGGTGTCGGCGGGCAATACGACGAGTACAAGACCTGCCTGAAGTTTGCGGGCGGGCTGGAACCCGGCGCGCCGGTGCGTTTCGGCGGACTGAAGGTGGGCCGCGTCCAGGCCCTGCGGGTGGCGCCCCAGGACTCGTCGCTGATCGAGATCTCGCTCTCGGTCCGCCGCGGCGTGCCGGTGCGCTCCGACAGCCTGGCGGCGGTCTCTCAACTGGGGCTGCTGGGCGAGAACTACATCGAAATCCAGCCCGGCCGCTCGCCCGCCCGGATCACGCCCGGCGGCACCATCCCCTCGGCCGAAACGCAGGACCTGAACACCCTGTTGCGGCGCATGAACGCGGTCATGGAACAGGCCGAGCCGCTGGTCATCGACCTGCGCAAGAACCTCAACAAGGTCTCGACCGACCTGGACACCATCACCGCCAACGTGCGCGATCTGACCGGCGATGAGAACCGGGCGCACCTGGCCGGCGTGCTGCGCCAGACCGATGAAATGATCGCCGCCAACCGGCCGCGCGTGGATTCGCTGACCGCCGATCTGCAGTCCGCGTCGGCAAAGATCGAGCCCCTGATCAGCGATCTGCGGAACACGACGGCCAAGGTCGATAAGCTGACCGCCGACTTGAACGGCGTGGTGGCCGAGAACCGCAAGGAGCTCCAGGCATCGATCACCCAGCTTTCCAAAACGCTGGACACCACGCATCAACTGGTGCTGCAACTGAACAGCCTGGCGGCCACCAACTCCGGCAACCTCGATGCCATCCTGGAGAATCTCCGCGCGACCTCCGACAATCTGAAGGAATTCTCCGAGACGGTGGCGCAGCATCCGTTTTTGCTGTTGCGAGGGGGGCCGAGCGCCGACCGGCAGGTGCCCGGCGCCGCGAAGACCAAGGCCGCGAAGCCGGGGGCAGCGAACGGGAGGAGCGGACGGTGACGAAGGCGGAATGGCGGTTCGGAATTGCGGATGGGCGGCGCGGCCGCGCGGCCATCCTGGCCTGCGCGGGAGTGCTGGCGGGCGCACTGTTGCTTGGCGGCTGCACGGCCAAAGTGCCTAAGAACCATTACTACACGCTGCGCGCCGACCTGCCGGCGCCGCCCCTGCCCGCCTCTTCCCTGCCCGTCAGTCTGGCGGTGGCGCGCTTCACGGCCGCCAGCCGCACCCTGGCCCAGGAGCGCCTGGTCTACCGCACGGCCCCGCACCGCGTCGATTTCTATGAGTACCATCGCTGGACGGATCCGCCGCCGGACCTGGTGACCCGCATCCTGATCGACCGGCTCGCCGCCTCCGGCCTGTTCCGCTCCGTGACTCGGGTGCAGACGGGTTCCGCCTCGGATTTCATCCTCGGGGGGCGGGTAGAGAGCCTGGAGGAGATCGATTCCGGCCAGGACGTATCGGTCCGCGTGGCCATCACCGCCGAGCTGACCGATGCCAAGACCCGCGCCATCGTCTGGACGGGGCGCGGCGCCAAAGAAGCGCCGGTGCGCGACCGCTCGGTAGACGGCGTGGTTCAGGCGCTCAACGAGGCGCTCGCCGACAGCCTCGAGCAGATCACCCGCTCCCTGGTTCCATTCCTGCGGAAAAAACAGTAGGACGCAGACAAACAGATTCACGCCGGTCGAATCTGCGTTTATCTGCGCTTTTCTGCGTTCATCTGCGTTCCATTTCCGGGTCTGCTGCAACTCGCGGCTACGGCTTTCTTGCCGCGTGCAGGCAGGCAATCCCGCCGCTCAGTTCCTGGACGCGGACTTCCGTAAACCCCGCCTCGCCCATCCAGCCGGCCAACTGGAGGGGTGGCGGAAAACCGGCCACCGAGGTTTGCAGGTAGCGGTACGCGGCGCGGTCACCCGAAATGCGCCCGCCGATCCAGGGCAGCAAGCGGCGGAGGTAGATACCGTAGAGAGGGCCAAAGAGGCGCGAGCGCGGCTCCGAGAATTCCAGGATGCCCACTTCCCCGCCCGGCGCCAGCACCCGGTAGACCTCGGCGAGTGCGCCCTTATAGTCGGCCAGATTGCGGAACCCGAATGCTGTCGTGACCAAATCGAACCCGCCGTCCGGGAAGGGTAAGCGCAGTGCATCGGCCTCGGCCAAGGAGCACGCGGAACCCGTCCCGCCCAGCTTGCCGGCCGCGCGTTCCAGCATGGGCCGGCTGAAATCGACGCCGTAGATTCGCACCGAAGCAACGGCGCGGCTGCGCAGGGCGGCCACCATGTCGCCGGTGCCGCAACAGAGATCCAGCACGCGCGCGCCCGGCCGCCCGAGGACCCGTGGGAACCGCCGGGCGGTTCGACGCCTCCACCAGCGGTCCATCTGGAACGACAGCAGATGGTTCAGCAGGTCGTAACGGGGCGCGATGCGCCCAAACATCCGGCGCACGCCCGCCGCCTCGAGCGCCGTGCCCTTGGCGACGGGCACGGGACGAAAATGGGACGCAGATACACGCAGATACACGCAGATTCGACTGGCGATCGATCTGCGTTCATCTGCGTTCATCTGCGTCCCATTCCCATTCGTGCTATCCGTGTCGTAAGCGCTCCAGGACGCGGGCGACGGAGCGCGGCTCGATGCCGGTCACGATGCGCACCTTGCCGATGGCCTCGGGCAGCACAAAATGCACGGCGCCGCCGCGGGTTTTCTTGTCGGCCAGCAACCGCGATGCCAGCCGGGCCGCGGAAATGCGCGGCAGAGGCGGCAGCGGCCCCATGGCCTTGACCAGGGCATGAATGCGGGCCGCCTCGGCCGGCCGGATCATGCCGCGGTCCTCGGCCAGCAGCGTGGCGGCGCGCAATCCCCAGGCCACCGCTTCGCCGTGCAGAAAGCGCCGGTAGCCGGTTTCCGATTCCAGCGCGTGCCCCACGGTGTGGCCGAGGTTGAGAATGCGGCGCAGGCCGCCCTCCCGCTCGTCGCGGGTCACCACCCAGGCTTTCAGACCGACGCAGCCGCGCACCAGCTCCGCCAGCGCCTCCGGGTCCTTCCGCAGCAAGGCCTCGCGGCGCTCCTCGATGAAGACAAACAGGCTGCGCCGCAGCACACCGCACTTGATGGCTTCATACAGGCCGGCGCGCAGCTCGCGCTGGGGCAGCGTGCGAAACACCCGCGGGTCGGCAATGACGCGCTTCGGCTGGTAGAAGCTGCCGACTAGGTTCTTGCCGCACGGCAGGTTGACGCCGGTCTTGCCGCCCACCGAGCTGTCAATCTGCGCCAGCAGCGTGGTGGGCGCCTGAACGTAATCGACGCCGCGCAAGTAAACAGAGGCCACGAAACCGCCAATGTCGCCAACCACGCCGCCCCCGAAAGCAATCAGCAGGGTGCCGCGGTCGGCGCCCAGCGCCACCAGTCGCTCGCTGATGCGCTCGACGGTCTCCAGTTTTTTCCGTTCTTCGCCGGGCCGGATCTTGATCAAGCCGTAGCGAAGCGGGGAAACAGCGGCATCAAACGCCCGGCCCCAGTGCTTCCAGACATTGCTGTCGGTGATGACGAACAGCGGGCGTTGGGCGACCGGTTCCGGGCGGCTGGGTGTAGCGGCGGCCTTCAGGCCGCCATTCGATAATTCGGCGGCCAGCCGCGCCAGCGCGCCCGGTTCCACGAGCACGCCGTAGGGGCCGCCGGCGGTTCGAACCTTGATTTCATGTGCAGGCACACTTCTTTATTACCACCAAGACACCGCGACACCAAGTCTGATAACCTCGCCGCATGTTTCAGACGAGAACGAGGGCCACGATCCTGACCGCCGCCGCCCTGGCTGCCTGCTGGCTGCCTGGCGCGCAAACACCGGCCAAACCGGCGCCCAGCGGCGCCGCCAAGCCGCCATTGACGCGGCCCCTGTTCGAGAACGAGCGGGTCCGGGTAATCGAGGCGCTGTGGGAGCCGGGCGCGTCTGCCGCCGCGTTCAAGGGGTTTCCAAGCAGCGAGATACTGGGGGTGGTCGCGGTTGTTCTGAAAGGAGGCGCCGTCGAGCACCTCTACGCCGGCGGGAAGAAGGTCCGCAAGGAGCGCCGGCCCGGCGATGTCTTCTTTCAGCCCCCGGACAGGGCCGTGGAAGCGCGCCAGAACGTCGGCGGCACCCGGCTGGACATGATCCAGGTGGCGCTCAAGAAAGCGCCGCCCACCCAGCAGTACGCCGGCCCGGCGGCCGGCGCCAGGAAGCTGTTTGAGAACGCCCGCGTGGTTGTGTTCGAGCTGGCCCTGGCGCCCGGCGCCAAGACCGTGATGCACAAGTACGGCCCCCGCGCCTGGGTCATCCTGGAGGGCGGCGACCTGCGCTCCTGGGACAAGGCCGGTAAGCCACAGGAAGCGCGCTTCGCCAGTTCACAGGCCGTTTTTCTGCCGGCCCAGGAGCACACGATGGAGAACATCGGCAAGACGAAGGAGCGCATCATTTCGCTGGAGCTGAAGTGACTCTCAACAGGGACTTCAACCCAGGGCAGGAGGAAACATGAAACGACGTGACTTCTTGATGACTGCGGCGGGACTGGCAGCCACGAGGCGCGCGGCAAGCGGCGCGGAGACGTCGCCATGTGCCTGCACCGAGCCGGGGCAAGCGCCGCAGCCAGCGCCGACGCCGGCTTATGCGGGCAACTGGCGGCTGATCGCTTACGATGCCGTGGGCCAGCCATTGCCGCCGCGGGCGTTCGATCCGCTGCTGATCACCGACCTGCTCAACAACCCGTCTGCCCGAACCGCATTGCAGCAAGGGCCGCCGGAAGGTCCCTTCCTGATCTCGCTGCCGCTTCCCATCCCCGGCTTCGGCCACGTCTACCTGTTTGCCGATAACGGCGGCGCCGGGTATCGCGCCCGCGACGTTGCCGGGCGCGAGCTGTTGCTGAACTTCGAGTTCTCGCGCAGCCGCATCGGCGCCGTCGAGCGCTACCTCCAGCAGCACGGCAAGGCCGGCTTCCGCTTCTCCGCCGAGCTCGATAAACGCCTGGACGCGGCGCGGGCCGCACAGCGCCAGGCCGAAGCGGCGCGTGCCGATGCTACGCAGTGCGCCCGCCTGGCCAACGAATCGCTGGCCGATTCCCTTTGGGCCGGCGAGATGGCCGTCTTCGAGAAAGCCCGGCAGGAGATTGAGAAGCGCGGCAACCGCCCCGGGTTCCTGTTCGGCTGCAACGGCTTTGCCGCCGCCCGCGGCCCCGAGTACACGGAGCGCTTCGCCGAGCTGCTGAACTTCGCCACCGTCCCGTTCTATCGGGCAGCCACCGAGAAGGAGGAAGGCAAGGTTGATTACTCACGCGCCGAGTTCGTTGTGAACTGGCTGGCGCGCGCCGGCATCAAGGCCAAAGGCCACCCGCTGGTGTGGTTCCATCAGGCGGGTATGCCTGCCTGGCTGAAGGACAAGGACCAAGACGGCGTGCGCAAGGCCCACCGTGACTACATTGTGAAGAGCGTGACGAAGTTCCGGCCCTGGATCCCGATCTGGGACGTGATCAACGAGGCCCACGATCACGCCAACATCCTGAACTACACCACCGATCAGTTAACGGAGATGACGCGGCTGGCGACCGACACCGTGCGGCTGGCCGATCCCACCGCCTTCCGCGTGGTGAACTGCTGCTGCACCTGGAGCGAGAACGTGGTGCTGGGCCGCAGCCACATCGGTCCCACCGGCCGGCCGACCCGCAGCGTCCTCAACTACGTCAAAGACATCATCGCCGCCGGCGTCCAGTTCGAGGCCCTCGGACTGCAGCTCTACTGGCCCAACCGCGACATGTTCGAGGTGGACCGCCAACTGGAGCTGTTCGCCGCCCTCGGCAAGCCCATCCACATCACGGAATTGGGCATCTCCTCGGACGACACTCCGGTCGATCACGGCGAGGTCAAGCGCCCCAGCGGACGCCACTGGCACGGCGACAAGTGGACCGAAACCGTCCAGGCCGACTGGGTCGAGCAGTTCTACACCATCGCCTACAGCAAGCCGTACCTCGACGCCCTTACCTGGTGGGACTTCTCCGACCCGGCCTTCATCCCCCACGGCGGCTTCCTGACCCCGCAGCTCAAGCCCAAGGAAAGCTTCCACCGCCTGCTCGAGCTTCGCAAGAAGTGGCAGGCCATGGCGTGAGTTCGCGGAGGGCAACGGCAGACTCAATAACTGAGCAGCATTGGGTGTCAAGCAATTGGTTTTTTCGGTGCGGATAGTTCCTCCGTCGGTTGGCGGCCCTCTCGTAATTCGAAACAAATATCGCGGCGCCGGGTTTTACCCTGGAGGAGGAGATAGCGTTATGAAGAAAAGGTCCTTGGTCCTGGTCGCGGTTTCATTGCTGTTATTCGCGGGGCTCGTTGCCGCGCAGGGGCAGCAAGGCCGAGGCCGCCAGTCCGGGCAGGGCAACGTCCCCCCAGGCGGCGCGCCCGATCCTCAGCAGATGATTCAACAGCGCATCGACCGCCTAACGAGCGAACTGAACTTGACGGAGGCGCAGAAGACGCAAGCAGCCACCATCTTGGGGAACGCCGCCAAGGCGGCCCAACCGTTGAATCAGCAGCTCCGCGAGACGCGGCAGTCTTTGCAAGAGGCGATCAAGGCGAACAACACCGCCCAGATCGACCAACTGTCCACCACGTTTGGCACGCAGATGGGGCAAGTCACCGCGATCAACAGCAAGGCCGAAGCGCAGTTCATTTCGATCCTGACCCCCGAACAGCAGGCCAAGCTGCCGTCCGGGTCCCTCGGTTTGTTCGGCGGTGGGTTTGGCGGTTTTGGCGGTAGCTTCGGCGAACGGCGCGGCCCGCCTCCCAACCGGTAACGGGTCACGCCCCCCGCGCCTACGCCGGGGGACTAGACGCAGAGGGACGGGCCTTTAGCACGCACACAGTCTGCCTCTTTCCAGGTTGACTGCCGATCTCGCGGCAAGAGAACTTCGGCGCCAGGCGCGCTTGTAACTTCACTGGCCGCGTTCAGCGGACCGCAATGGCACGCGGATCAGCCCCCAGGCAATCACGGCGAAGACGATCAGCGAGAGCCAGCCGCCCCAGGCATCGACGAAGCCGAGTTGCGCGCGGCCGATGAGCAGCTCGGTCACCGGCTTCCTCCACAGCAGCACCACCACGGCCAGCAGCACGCAGGTAATGGCTTCCCCGGCAATGAAGCCGGAGGCCACCAGGGTCCCGCGGCGCTCGTATTCCTCGCGCTGGGCCGCGGTGTACCTGCGGCGGGCGGCGAACTTGTCCGCCGCCCACTTGAGCACCCCGCCTACATAGATCGCCGAAGTTGTCTCCAGCGGCAGGTACATGCCCACGGCAATCAGCATGGGCGCAGGCGCGCCGATCATCACCAGGGCGAGGCCGAACAACATGCCCATGGCGATCAGGCCCCAGGCCATCTGCCCGCCGAC
>JAPKYU010000497.1 GCA_026394175.1 Acidobacteriota bacterium
CATCATCAAAGCAACCGCCACTACCGTTGACCACTTCATGCTTCCCTCTTCTTTAGGCTGTAGGCTGTAGGCTGTAGGCTGTGGGCTATAGGAGATCATCGCCCGCTGCCTGAGCCTGCAGCCCACAGCCCACAGCCTAAAACACGTCCGGTGCGTTCAGGTCCTTCAAGGCCGAGGCGCTGCGCATGCGCACGACATTGCTGGGGTCGCCGATGGCAAGCTGCTGAAGCAACGGCACCGTCGAGGCGTCGCGCAGCTTGCTGAGATGGTTGATGGCCTGGATGCGCATGCCCGGGTTTTCGTCGCTGCGCAGCACGTCCAGCAGGGCCTGCTTGACCGGCGCGTCGGCCACCATGCCCTGGAGCGCTTCCAGGGCCTTCAGCCGCACGCCGGGATTGCGATCGGCGCGCAAGGCCGCGATCAGCGCCCGGCGGATCTCCCGGTCGCCGGCCCGGTTCTTCAGCAATTCAATGGAGTCCAGCCGGATCACGGGATTTGAATAGCCCTGGGCGGCGTACAGCAGGACCTGCTCGATCCTAGGGTCTTCCATCGTCCCGCGCAGCACCCGCCGCCGCGTGGTGTCGAACACGATTTCCAGTTGGCCGCTGGCCCCGGTGTTGATGGCATGGATGCTGGAAATGTTGGCCAGGCTCACGTCCTCGCGCGGCTGCAGGAACACGGGCAGGGCCCCGGGCTGGGAGCGGCGGGCGGCCAGCGTCCAGCCGCCGATAAAGGCCACCACCACGGCGGCGATGGCCAGCGCGGGTTGCAGGCGCGGCCGCAGCCCGCTGAGCGCCCCGAACATCAGCCGCAGGCGCGGCCAGGCGAAAGCGCGCCGCGGCGGTTCCGCCTCCAGCGCTTCGCTCAGCCCCAGGCGGCAGGCGGCCAGCAGGTTGGCGTCCACGGCGGGCGCGGGGCGCGCGTCCAGCAGGCGGTGCCGCCGCCGCTCCTGCTCGACCTCGGTCGCGCACCCGGCGCAGCGCTCGGTGTGCCGCTCCAGCTCGATGCGCTCCGCGTCGTCCAGTTCCGCGTACAGGTACAGAGTGATCTGGCTTTTTACCCAGTCGCAATTCATATGGCCCCCTCGAGCGCTCCGCGCAGCTTCTGAGTGGCGCGGAACAAACAATTTTTCACGGTTTCCTCGGTGGTGAAGAGCATGTCGCCGATGGTTCGGAGCTTCAATCCCTGGTAATGCTTCAGCTCGAACACCATGCGCTCCCGCGGCGTCAGCCGCTTCATGGCCGTCTCCAGCCGCCAGGCCAGTTCCCGGCTCAGCAGCGACCGCTCCGGGTGCATATCGGGCCGCGGCTCCTCGACGAGATCAACAAAATCCGTCTCGCCGTTTTCGTGGCTGGTGACGGGATGGTCTTCTTTCCTCACCGCCTTCTTCCGCAGATGGTCCAGGCAGATATTGGTCACCACGCGGTACACCCAGGTGTAAAAACTGCATTCGAAGCGGAACGTGCCCAAGGAGCGATAGATCTTCAGGAACGCTTCCTGATAGATATCGCGGGCGTCCTCTTGGGAGCGCACCAGGTTCAGCGCCAAACGAAGCACGCTGTGGTCGTAGAGGCGCACCAACTCTTCAAAGGCGAGCTGATCGCCCTGCTGCGCCGCGCGGATCAGGGCGGCGTCGTCGATTCGTGCCGTTTGGGGCTGACTCACCCGGGCTCCTGCGGCTAGACAATCCGTGGCCATCGCGGGCGCCTGCGGCCCTTCGCTTCCCCATCCGGGCCGGACTTCGTTCCGACCCAGCGTGCTCCTAAGCTCCAGTGGAATGGACGAATTGGAAGCAAAAAGGTTAGCGGCGCCTCGCCCCTACCGGTAGTCTACTATAGGCGGCCGGCGGCCGGTGGTGACGGGCTCTGCATCTGCCAACAGGTATTGCGCTCGCACCCAAAAACTTGGCTGCAGGCCGCGCTAATTCGCTTAGAATAGTGGCACCCCCACAAGGCCTGGAAGTGCTGTTGAGGCAGAGGAGGCAAGGTGAAAGCACAGCGCACAAAGGCGCGTACGGCCAACAAGCGCAAATCGCGCAGGCCTGTCCGCGGCTCGGTTCCGAAATATCACGCGGTTCGAGCCTGGCTACGCTGGTTCAAGCGGCTGCCGACGATGTTCGAGTGGGAGTATCTGCTGGTCGATGAGGCCATGAACCGTTACCAGAATAAGACTCATGCGGCGGCGGCGGTGGGACTCACTCGTGAGGGTTTTCGCAAAAAGCTGATCCGGATGGGCATCTCGTAGCTGACCCCTGGGCTTCGAGGCGGGGATAAAGAAGCGGGCGAGGCGGGGATAGCACGGCATCACCTGTCGGCAATGGAGATCGCGCCCGACAGGCGCGCGAAAAGGGAGATTTGTCCTTTGCGCCCGGCATGCCCCTGTAGCGCCGGGCCTCGCGCCCGGCATGCTCATGACGGTTTCGTAGATCCGGCGGCCCAGTCGGGCAGCAATCCCACCTGAATGTCGGACGATTCTTCTTCCTTGCTGAAGCGAATGCCTTCCTTGGTCCGTTGGTAAGGAACGGAGACGCTCCACGGGGTAAAATCCGGGCCCGAAACCACCGCGCAGATGCACTCGGAAGCGCCTTCGGCGGCCAGCTTGCCCGGATAATAGTCTTCGGATTGGCCCCTGCGGGCGTAGTAGGCGTCGTTCAAAGTCACAACGGCCAGAGCGTTGTGCTGGCGGGCGGCGGCCACCACCGCCTGGTAGGCCGCCTGCTTCTCCTCCTGCCCCTTGAAGCGCACCTCCACCAGCAGCACATCCTGAGGTGTGACCAGGAACGCGACCGGTGTGAGGTAGCCATCCCGAGCCAGGTTCTCTTTCCCGATTTCCAGAAGCTGCGAAACGAGTTGTCGAATGTCAAATGCCATGGCGTGCCGCGGGCGCCCGGACCGGGCCCGGATCTCGAAGCGGCGAAGCGAGCTTCACCTACTTGCCGGCGGCGTACTTTTTGTATTCGTCGGCCACCTTGCCGGCCGTGGTGTCGCCGGCGTGGATGTAGACGCGATAGCGGAACGTCAAGCGGCCGTCCGGCTGGATGGTGATCGAGCCGTCGCGGGTCTTGTCGTTGTAGTAGTCGTGCTCGCCGAAGGGGTTGACGGCGTCCAGACCGTAGGCGCGCGCATGCCAGTAGGTTGGATGCTTGGGGTTGGTGGGGTGGTCGAACACCGCGATGCCCACCGTCTCGCCGCCCACCTGCCCGTAGTAATCGACCCAGGCGGCGCGCTTGCCCCAGATCTCCTTCTCGTTCTTCCCGCCCTCGGAATTGACGAAGGTGGCGCCGTTCTTGGGCGCCAACGGCGCGGCCACCCGGATGGCGAAGGTGCCCTCCTTGGTGTCTCCCAGCTTGACCGCCTCTTTGCCGGCCTGCAGCGTCTCCTCCACGTCGATGATCCGGGCGTCGGCCCGGCCCGAAAAAACCAGCCTCTTGGTCTCGGTCAGCAGCTTCTTGTCGCCGGGAGCCACCCAATCGAAAATGGCGCTCAGCACGCCGGTCGCTCCCCCCTTGAGCTGATCGAGGGACCGGAACACGATGCGGCCCTTCTCGGCAGAGCCCTCCGCCCAGAAATCCACCCCGTTCACATCCCCGTGGGCGTAAAACAGGCCGCGGTGATGGGGGTGATCCTGGTATTTGGTGCGGATCTCCTCCGCGTCGTCCTTGATCATGGGGAAGCCGCGCGTGACCACTTTGCCGGATGCCGCGCGGAGCGGGTGCAGATACGGCTTGGGCGAATCAGTCCCGAAATAGAAGGTGGTGAAGGGCTGCCCCTCGATCACGACCTCGACCGTGTCTCCCGAGCGCTTCAGTTGGACGGCGTCGGCCGCCGGAAGGCAAGCCGCCACCGCCACCACGCACGCAACCACTAAGAGGGGAATTCGGCTTTTCATGCCCGCATGCTACCACAGAAGGGCAGTGCCGGGTGCCCCCTCTTGGGTGCCGGGCGACCGCATTCCCCCGTGACAAAGGACATCAAAGAGCCAGGCCGGCGTCCCCGCACCGCCCCTTGGCGCCCAAGTGAGCTATCGCGAAACAAAATGGTCAATTCCCTGTAGCTATAGCGGAGAGCGCTTGTCAAGCTCCCCTCCCGCGGATCGGTTCCGCGCTCAGCGAAGCCGGCTGAACTGGTCCGGCGTCAGACCTGCCTGCTTGATGATTGCGCGTATGGCGCCCTTCGGAAGCGTCTTCGAAGGATGGACGGGAACGGTAAGCGTGCGGTTGTCAGACTCTCGATATAGCGTGAGGTGGCCTCCGCGCTGGCGCCAGCCAACGAAACCGGCTCTTTCCAGGATGCGTACCAAATCGCGGGCCCGGAGCGAAGGCAGTTCTTTAGACATTGGACGGCGTCACATGCACCAGGGTAGTGAACATGGGGATGGACTCTTGCCCCTTAGGAATGGGCTGCCGATGGGCTGCCAGGTTTTCAAGATGAAGCGCAATCGCCTCCTTGGCGTTTTCGACGGCTTCCTCAATTGTTTCGCCGTACGTCACGCAACCAGGCAGAAGCGGCACCAGAACCGTGTACCCGCCCTCCGCTTCGGAAACCAGGTTGATTTGGTAGGAGTAAACCTTTGCCTTTTTCGTCTTGCGCATATTCTTATTTTGAACCCGTGGCGGAAAAGCGCAAGGGCTTATCGCCAGTGCCGCCGCAAGGTGCGGCATTCTCGCGAGCCCAAGCAAGATGTTGCTGTCTGAGCGCGCGCAGCGCTCAATCCTCCTTGTTGACCTTGATGCGGGCCTTGGCCTTGATTTCCGCCAGGCGCGCTTCGAGCGGCTCGGCGTCTCCGGCCCGATTCATTTTGCGCAGCAGGCCCGCGTACTTCTCGATGGCCAGGGCCAGGTCCGGGTGGTCCGACCCCAGCGTCTTTTCCCGGATGGCCAGCGACTGCTGGTAGAGCGGCTCGGCCTGCCGGAACCGGCTTTCGATCATGTACAGGTCGGCCAGCGTCTCCAGGCCGGCGACCAGGCTGGGGTGCGCGGGGCCGAGCGAGGCCTTCTGCAGGGCCAGCGCCCGCTCGTAAAGCGGCATGGCCTTGCCGTAGGCCGCCTGGGCCACGCAGAGGTGGCCCATGTTGGCCAGCACCGCGGCCAGGTTGGGATGCCTGGCGCCCAGCTTTCTCTCCAGGATGGCCAGCGTCAACTGGAACAGCGGCTCGGATTCGGCATACCGCTGCTGGTCGCGATACAGAACCGCCAGCAAATGGGCAACCACGGCCACATCCAGGTGATCGGGCCCCAGCGCCTTTTCCCGGATGGCCAGCGCGCGCTTGAACAGCGGCTCCGCGTCACGCAGGCGGGCCAGCGCATACACCGTGCTGCCCAGGAAGTACAGGCTGCCGGCCACGTCGGGATGCTCCGGCCCCAGCAGCTTCTCGCGAATCGCCAGCGAGCGCCGGAACACCGGCTCGGCGCCGCGGTAGTTGGTTTGCGCCAGGTACAGGGCCGCCAGCAGGTGCATGCTGGTGGCCACTTCCAGGTGTTCCGGGCCATAGAATTTCTCGTTGATTTCCAGGGCCCGCTTGTACAGCGGCTCGGCTTCGGAGTAGCGGGCCTGGTCGGCACAGGGCAGCGCCAGGTGCGTCAGGGTAGCCGCCACGTCGACGTGCTCGGGCCCCAGCGCCTTCTCCCGGATGGCCAGCGCCCGCCGGAACAGCGCTTCCGCTTCGTTGTACTTGCCTTGCGCATAGTTGATGAACGCCAGGGTGCTGAGCGGGGCGCTCAGCTCCAGATGTTCCGGCCCCAGTTCTTTTTCCCGCAGTGCCAGGTAGCGGCGGTAGAGGGGTTCGGCCTCGGCATGTTTGCCCTGCTCCTGGCACACCATGGCCAGGTTGGTAAGGCCGGCGGCCAGGTCGCTGTCTCCCGTACCCGGCTTCTTCTCGCGGATGGCCAGCACGCGCCGGTATTTTTCTTCCGCCTGCGGCAGTTGGCGCTGGCTGTAATAGAGAGCGGCCAGCGCGTTCAGGATGGGCACCAGGTCGGGATGGTCGGGACCGAGCTTCTTCTCCCGAATGGCCAGGGCCCGCCGGTACAGCGGGTCCGCCTCCGTCGCCTTGCCTTCGGCGTACAAGACGGCCGCCAGGTTGTTCAGGCTGGACGCCACCTCCAGGTGCTCCACCCCCAGCGCCCTTTCCCGGATGGCCAGCGCGCGCCGGTAATACGGCTCCGCGTCGCTGGCTCTGGCCTGCATAAAGAACAGCGACCCGTAGCTGATCACCGCCAGGTAGACGTCGGGATACTCGGGGGCGCCGGTCTTCTCCAGAATCTCGATGGCGGTCCTCAGCAGCGGTTGCGCGGCGGTGTACCTGGCCTCGGCTTTATACAGCGCACCCAGGTTCAGCAACGATTGGGCCACGTCGCGGTGCTTGATGCCCAGCGCCTTGTTGCGAATGCCGAGGGCCAGCAGGTAAAGGTTCTCGGCGTCCACCAGCTTGTTCTCGGCGCGGTAGACGCTGGCCAGCAGCGTCATGGACTGGGCCACGGCCGGATCGGCTTCGCCCAGCGCCTTTTTGCGGATGTCCAGGGCGCGCCGGCCGAGCGAACGGGCTTCCTCGTACTTGCCCTGGGCCAGCGCCAGCTCGCCCAGGCTGTGAAGGCTTTCCGCAACGTCGACGTGCTCCTTGCCCAGCGCCTTCTCCCGGATGGCCAGCGCCCGGCGCAGAACCAGCCCGGCCGGGGCCAGCTTGTCCTGTTTCAGGTATGTGTCGCCGAGCAGGTTCAGGGTGGCGGCCAGGCGCGGGTCGCGGGGCCCGAACGCTTCGGCCTGCCGCGCGGCGGCCAGCAGCAGCTTCTCGGCTTCCGCGTACTTGCCTTGTTGGAATGCCTGCCGCGCCCCGTCGCAGTTCCTGCGCCAGGCCGCCTCTGGCACGGCTGCGGCGTTCGAGATGCCAGCCAGGAAAAGCGCGCCGGCCAAAACAAAACACACTCGTGTGACCTTCATGACGAATCCCGTCCGTAAGGTATCCGTGCAGTTTACAGACACCGCCCACCGATGGAAGTTCCAAGTTTCAAGTTGCGGCCGGCATCGCTGTTCTTTTGAACTTTGAACCTGCAACTTTACACTTTAAACTCGCACCGTGAAACGCCTGTTGCTCATCGCTCTGCTTGCCGCCTTGGCCGCGCCGTTGGCGGCCCAGGTAAAGACCTATCCCTACCGCTGGGTGTTCGTGATCCGCTCGCTGCGGGCCGACAAAGACCTGGACGAGATCCGCGAGATTGCGCGGGTGGCCGCCGAGCACGGCTTGAACGGCATGGTGCTCTCGAGCGGCCTGGACCGCCTCGAGCGCCAGCCGCCTGACTACCTCGAGCGGGTCAGGAAAGTGAAGGCAATTCTCGAGGAATTCCACCTCGAGCTGATCCCCCAGATTTTCTCCGCCGGATACGGCGGCAGCATCCTGGCGTTCGACAAGAACCTGGCCGAGGGCATCCCGGTCAAAGACGCGCTGTTCGTGGCCGGCAAGGGCGAAGCGCGCCTGGAGCCCGACCCGCCCGTGACGCTGGCCAACGGCGGTTTCGAGGAGTTCACCGGCAACACCGTGAAAGGGTTCCGCTTCAGCGAGCAGCCCGGGACCGTCTCGTTCCTGGATCGGGAAGTGTTCAAGGAGGGCAAGGCTTCGCTGCGCTTTGAAAACTTCACGGCCAACGAGCACGGCCACGGCCGGCTGATGCAGGAGGTCGCCGTGCGGCCGCATCGCTCGTACCGGGTGACCTGCTGGCTGAAGACCGAGGCCCTGGAACCCGCCGGCGCCTTCCGCATCCAGGCGCTGGCGCCCGATGGTCCCTCCCTGGCCCCCGTCTCCTTCCGCATTGCCCCGACCACCGATTGGCGGAAGCTGACCATGGGTTTCAACAGCGCCAACTGCGACAAGGTGCGCATCTACGCCGGCGTTGGGGGAGGGAAGAGCGGCAGGTTCTGGCTGGATGACGTGCGCATCGAAGAAGTGGGCCTGGTGAACGTGCTGCGCCGGCCGGGCACGCCCATCACGGTCCGCAATGAGAAAACGGGCGCAGTCTACGAAGAGGGACGCGACTACGCGCCCGTCAGCGATCCCAACCTCACTTTCCGCTTCGACCATGAGGGGCCGGCCATCCGCATGCTGCCGGGCGGCCGCATCCGCGAGGGCGACCGCCTGCGCGTCGATTCCTATCACGGCATCGCCGTCAACGACGGCCAGGTGACCATCTGCATGTCGGAGCCGCAGGTCTACCAGATCTGGCGCGAGCAGGCCCGCCGGCTGCACGAGTTGCTGGCCCCCAACAAATATCTGCTCAGCATGGACGAGATCCGCGCCGGCGGCTCCGATTTGGCCTGCAAGCGCCGCGGCATGAGCATGGCGCAGATCCTGGGCGACTGCTTCACGCAGCAATTCAACATGCTGCGCCGCCTTAACCCCAAGGCCGAGATCTTCACCTGGTCGGACATGCTGGACCCTAACCACAACGCCCACGCCAATTACTACCTGGTGGACGGCGATTACGCCGGGTCGTGGAACCACGTTCCGCGCGAGCTGCGCATCGCCTGCTGGTACTACAAGAACCGCAACCAGAGCCTGGCCTTTTTCTCCGGGCTGGGCTTCAAGACCATCGCCGGCGCTTACTACGACGGCGACACGCTGGAGAATCCGCAAGGCTGGCTGGAATCGCTCGACAAGACGGAGGGCGCGCTGGGCATCATGTACACCACCTGGCGGAACAAGTACGAGCTGCTGCCGGCCTTCGGGGACCTGGTGAAAACGGGCCGCCCCAAATGAGACCCCCCCAACAGAGCCGCGACCGCGAGGCATCGCGTGCCCGCGCAGCGCCGCCGTCCCTCGTTGGTTTTGCGGCGCTGTGCAAGCACCCGCTCGGTCGCCGCGGCGACCTCGCGGCTCTGTTGCGGTTTCTGATAGACTCGCGTTATCAATCCCGATGGAGGAACAGGAGTCATCATGAACGAGCTGACCCGCCGCGATTTTACGCGTGGCCTGGGTGTGGCCACCGCGCTGAGCTATAGCCGCATCCTCGGCGCCAACGACCGCCTTCGCCTGGGCTACATCGGCCTGGGCAACCGGGGCGACCAGGTGCACGACGCCTTTCTCGAGCACCCCGACGCCCAGACCGTCGCCGTCTGCGACCTGCGCGACGATTACATGGACTTGGCCATCAAAAAGTCGCGCGGCACACCCAAGAAATACAAGGAATACAAAAAGCTGCTGGAAGACAAGGACGTGGACGCCGCCGTCATCTGCACGCCCGACCACTGGCACGCGCTGATGTTCATCGAGGCCTGCAATGCCGGCAAGGATGTTTACGTCGAGAAGCCGCTCAGCCTGACGGTGATGGAAGGCCGCAAGATGGTGGAGACGGCCCAGAGGACCAAGCGGGTCACCCAGGTCGGCATCCATCGCCGCTCGGCCAAGTTCTGCCAGGAGGCGGCCGAGATTGTGCGCTCCGGCGCCATCGGGCAGGTGACCGTGGCCAAGGGCTTCCACGTGCAGAACGAGTGGCCCAAGGGCATCGGCAACCCGCCCGACGAGAAGCCGCCCAACGAGTGGGAGTGGGAACACTGGCTGGGGCCGGCGCCCAAGAAGCCTTACAACCGCAACCGCACCTATTACAACTTCCGCTGGTTCCACGACTACTCCGGCGGCCAGCTCACCAACTTCGGCGTGCACTACATGGACATGCTGCGCTGGTGCCTGGGCCAGGACGCGCCCAAAGCGGTGGTGGCCATGGGCGGCAAGTACGCCGTCCAGGACAACCGCGAAATCCCCGACACCATGGAGGTGCTGTGGGAATTTGACGGGCCGACCCTGGTCATCTTCACCCAGTACAACGCCAGCGCCGCCCCGCCCAACCTCAACGATGCCGAGATGGAACTGCGCGGCACCAAGGGCACCATGTACCTGTTCGGCAACCGCTGGGAGGTGGTGCCGGAGAAGAACGCCGAGAAGCTGTTCGGCTACCGCACGCCGCTCGATCGCGGCATCGAGAAGTCCTATGGGCCGTCGCGGAAGCAGGCCATGGAACCGAAGAGCGGCAAGGGCAGCGCGAACACCGCCTTCCACGCCCGCAATTTCCTGGATGGCGTCAAGAGCCGGGGCAAGTGCAATTGCGACATCCTGACCGGGCACCTCTCGACCTCGGCCACCATCCTCGGCAACATCGCGCTGAAGACCCGCAGCTTCCTGGAGTGGGACACCAAGAACGAGAAGTTCACCAACAACGCGGCGGCCAACAAGTACCTCAGCTACCAGTACCGTGCGCCGTACAAATTGCCGTAGCCCCCGTAGCCGTCACAGGCGGCTCGGAGATTGACAGGGTGTTCGCGTCGAAGTAATCCCGCTTCCCAGCTTGGAGCGGGAGGTCAGCGGCGGACGTTGAGTGTTCACAAGCGGGTACGAAATTGAATTCTCCGAGGGCGTCGCCGATGAGTTGGCCGTGTGACTGCCGGTGAGCGCGCACCCTGCGTCGCATGTTAGGATTTCCCCGTGGCTTACGAAATCCGGTTCGCCGCGTCGGCCAAACGACACCTTCGGGCTTTCGAGGTGCCCGAACGCGCTATGATTGTAGATGGGGTTGAGACTCAACTCGCACACCAGCCGCTGGTGGAAACGCGCAACCGGAAACGCCTTCTCGCGAACCCCATCGCCCCTTGGGAACTTCGCGTCAGGGATATACGCGTATTTTACGAAGTTGACGAACCCGGCGTGGTGACGGTGCTGGCAATCGGGACGAAACGCGGCAACAGGCTGTATATTGAAGCCCAGGAGATTGATTTGTGAAAACGCTCGAACTCAGGAAGGCATCCAAGACACTTGCCGACTATGCGGCCAATTTGGGTGTGGAATCCATCGTCGTCACCTCGAACAGAAAGCCGGTGGCCGCTCTTGTGTCGCTCAGAAACGTGGACCGAGAATCTCTGCCTCTCAGCCTGGATCCGGCATTCATGAGGATCATCCGTCGTGCGCGCGCAGAGGTCAGACGGGGAGAGGTGTTTTCGCTGGATCAGGTGAAGCGAGAGATGCTGATCGAAGCGGACGCGGCTAACAAGGCGTTGCACCGGACGCGCCCAAAGGGGGCGCGCCGGTGAGCGGTTTCAACATCGATTCGGGTGCTGTCAAGAGAAACGGAATGAATCGTCGCAGATTCTTGTCTACTGCCGTTGCGTTGCCGGCGGCGATGGCCGCCAAAGGCACCCCGGCCGGCATCCGCATTCAGGAAGTCCGGCACAGCTACGAGGATTACCTCTACCGGACCCCCATCAAGTTCGGCGGCACGGCGCTGGACCGCGTGACGCTGCTGAACGTCGATGTGGTGATCCGCGACCAGTCGGGCCGCTCCTCGAAGGGTTTTGGCTCCATGCCGCTGGGCAACATCTGGGCGTTTCCGTCCAAGGTGATGTCCTACGACGTGACCCTGGGGGCCATGAAGGCGCTCGCCGAGCGGATCCAGAAGATCACCGCGGCCTGCAAGGAGAGCGGCCACCCGGTGGACCTGAACGTGCTGCTGGAGCCGGAATACCTGAAGGCCGCCGAGGAGGTGTCGAACCAGCGCAAGCTGGCCGCGCCCATCCCCAAGCTGGCCGCGCTGGTCACCGCC
>JAPKYU010000230.1 GCA_026394175.1 Acidobacteriota bacterium
GAAGGTGGCGCTGTTCGACGGCCTGCTGGCGAGCGGGACCCTGTCGGAAGAAGCACTGGCCGACGCGGTGGCCGGCATGCTGGAATTGCCGCGCCTGAGCCTTTCCACCGTCTCCCTGGATCCTGAAGCGATGAAGCTGCTCGGGGAGAAGCCATGCCGCAAGTACGCTTGCGTGGCGCTCAGGGTGGAAGGCAAGGCGCTGGTGGTGGCCATTGCCAACCCCGCGAATTACGAGGCGATCCGGGACATTGAATTCATCGTCGGTATGCCGGTGCGGCCGGCGGTCGCCACTCGAACGGAGATCGGGGAGGCGCTGGAGCAGTTTTTCGGCACCGAAGACCGGCTTCAGGACTTCCTGGCCAATGTCGCCAGCCCCAGCCAGTTGTTGTATGTCGCCCAGGAAAAAGCGGAGGCGGAGTCCGAGCAGATCGATTTGGAGGCGGCCGATCTGCCGCCGGTGGTCAAGATGTGCAATGTCCTGATCAGCGACGGCATCAAGAACCAGGCCAGCGACATTCACATCGAGCCGGCCGTCAACTTCGTGCAAGTGCGGATGCGCGTGGACGGGGTTCTGCGGGAGTACATGCAGATCCCCAAGTGGCTGCAAAGCCCGCTGGTCTCGCGGCTGAAGATCCTGTCCAAGCTGGATATCGCCGAGCGGCGGGTGCCGCAAGACGGGCGCATCAAGGTGAACTTCCTGCAACGCTCGGTGGACCTGCGGGTTTCGACCCTGCCCACACATTTCGGCGAGAAGGTCGTGCTGCGAATCCTTGGGAACACCGACGTGCCCAGCCTGCAGTCGCTGGGGTTCTCCGAATCGCAGTTGCCGATCATGGAGAGCGTCCTGCACCAGCCGCAGGGAATGATCCTGGTGACCGGCCCCACCGGGGCGGGCAAGAGCACGACCCTGTACTCCATGGTCATGGCCCTCCGCTCGCCCCAGGTCAACATCATCACCGTCGAGGACCCCATCGAATACCAGTTGCCGGGCATCAACCAGGTGCAGGTGAACCCCAAGGCCGGGCTGACCTTCGCCAGTTGCCTGCGCTCCATCCTGCGCCAGGATCCGGACGTGATTCTGCTGGGCGAGATCCGGGACCTGGAGACCGCCGAGATCGCCTTCCAGGCGGCCATGACCGGGCACCTGGTGTTGAGCACGCTGCACACCAACAGCTCGCTGGCCACCGTGGCCCGGCTGCTGGACCTGGGCGTGGACCCGCAGCTCATCACCAGCGCCGTGAGCATGATCCTGGCCCAGCGATTGGTGCGGCAAACGTGCGCCAAGTGCAAGACGCCGCACTCGCCGCCCGCCCGGTTGCTGGAACGGCTGCGCATCCAGGAGGGAGACTTCGTCTTTCACCAGGGTCAGGGCTGCGCGCCTTGCAGCATGACCGGCTTCTCGGGGCGGCTCGGCGTCTACGAGATGCTGCGCATGACCCCCAGCCTGAAAGAGCTGATCCACCGCAAGGCGGGCGAGGGCGAACTCCGCAAGGCCGCGGGGATGACCGGGACCCGCTTCCTGCTGGACGACGCCATGGAGAAAGCGCGCCAGGGGCTGACCACGCTGGAGGAAGTCATGCGCGTGGTCCAGTTGCAGGAGGACGAGATCACGCGCTGTCCCGAGTGCAACGCGTTCATCAACCTCGACTTCTCCAGTTGTCCGTACTGCCTGACGACGCTACGGCACCTCTGCACGCAGTGCGGCGAGGAACTGAAACCCGAGTGGCTCCTTTGCCCCTACTGCAACACACGCCCCTCCTCCGACAGACCGCTGTCCTTGAAGGCCACCGCCCCGGCCAACTTCCGGGTAGTGTAAGGCGCGTTGCCGCCGTCCTGGTACCGGCTTCTGCACACTCGGCCGGCGTGCGCCATGATCCGCTGAATCCGCGGATGGGGTTCCGGCGCCGCTGGTCCAAGCTGATCGGTGTCCATCCGTGTTCCATTCCGGCCTTAGATCTTGATCGTCACCCGGCGGCGGGGAACGATCCGCACCGGACCAATCAAGCCGGATGGCGGCAGTGGCTTGTACCCCAGTTCGCGTTTCGCCGCCGCCGCGCCATTCCTGTAAATATCGGCGGTCGGGCCGTAGTGGGCAACCAGCTCGGGCGGCACGTCGGGCAGACTGGTCATTCCGGCCACATGGTTCATCAGTTGATTGGTCACCATGACACTCAACTGGTTCGGCCCGGGGCGGGCGGCCGGGGTGATCGCCAGCTTGAAAGGCTGCATCCAGCAAACGCCGGCGGCACGGCCATTCAGAACAACTTCCGCCACGTCGCCCACCTGGCCCAGGTCCAGCACCAGTTCCAGGCCCTCGCGCAGATACAGGCCGGGCAGATCGAACGCGATTTCATACCTGCCGGTGCCGGAGAAGTATTCAGTTTCCGGATCCTCGGTCCACGACGCCAGTCGCGTGATGGTCCGTTGCCTTTTTGGAAAGCGCACGCCTTCGAGCGACAGCTTCCAGGTTCCGGCAATCGCGAACGGCTCGGGCAGATCGGAGACCACCGCCTGCCCGCTGCGCGGTTGGCCCTGGCGCACCGCTTCCAGCATGACGGCGCCGTTGGCGTCGGCGATGCCGGTGACTCCTTCCTCGCCGACGCCCGTAACTTCGGCCAGATTCGTTTTCGTGACGCGGGCCGCGTCGCTGCCCGGCGTGAAGATGATAAACGTGGATTCCCAGGGCGCGAGATCCAGCGGGATCTCCGTACCCGTCGCGGCGGTGCGGTAGTAGTGCAGCGGCAAAATCGCGCCGCTCTTCGCGTCCCAGCGATCGGGCCGTTTGCCGGTCACCCGGAAGGTCACCGCCAGTTTGCTGGGCCGGGGCTGCAGATTGGTCACGAAATAAACGTCCAGTGCGCCGACCTTCTTATGGATGAAGGTCAGGCCGTCACTTTGCCGGTTGCCTTCCAGGGCCAAATCGGGCGGCAGGTGGCGGCGCAGGGCGGCGAGAAATTCCGACTGTGCCGAGGTCAGCGGCGTCGTCGGCGCGTAGGGCTGCTCCTGCGGGCTGAACTCACCCTCCACGATCTTGTAGTCCGGGAAGAAGTATGTCCGGCCGCCGGAGGGTAACGTCCGCCCCTGGCGGTCCGGCCCGAACAACTCCGCCACCATCCGGCGCACCCGGGCGTCGTTCTCCTGCCAGTTGTCGAGGCCCACGGAGCTTCCCGGCAACTCATCCAGCGCAATCAGCACTCCGCCCTTCTCCGCGAACTGGCGCATGAATTCCAGGGTTTCGAGCGGCAGCGCGGTAATCCTGGGAAGCACCAGGAAGCGGAATGCCAGGTCGCGGATCCTGATCTGGCCGCCTTCCACGCGGGCCTGGTTCCGCAACACGTCGTCGTTGACCGGGTCGAAATCATAGCCGTTGGCGACCAGCGTCTTGGCCACGTCGCCGTAGGGCATCATCCGGCGCTCTGTTCCGAACACCGCCCGCTTTGTCCAAACGGCCGCCTGGGGACTGTAGACCAGGACGTCTCCGGCAAAGACGCCCTGGCGCAACAGGAACGAGGCGCGGCTGATGTAGGCGGTCAGGTGGTGGTAGTAAGGCCACCAGGTGTTCCAGTGGCTGATGCGGTTGGCCCAGGGCATGTCGCGTGACGGCGCCACGTCTTTCTCCGGGGTGTAGGCGTACCCATGGTTGTAGAACTGCGTGATGCCGTCGCGCAGGAAGGCGTCGGTGGCGATCTTCATGTCTTCGAGCGAGGTGCGGTAGCGCTCGGGATGAATAAAGGTATAGGCCTCCGCCGAGACAATTTCGCGGCCGTAGAAATGCGCGCCGGCGGAGGTGGCCTTGCGCGGGTCGGCCAGCGGCTCGAAGCGCGCCGTGGTCACTTCCGTCTCCGGCCGCGGCGAAGCGCCCGCGCCGCGGATCAGCTCCGTCGGAAAGCGGTAGTGCGGATGGATGCGCGCCGGCACGTTCCGCGAAGCGCCGGCGTCGGCGAATGTCCGCAAGGTCGTTTCCAGCCCCAGCCGGTGGAGGAACTCGTTTACGTCGTAGCGGACCTTGGGAGTCAGCTCGCCGATGTCAAACCAGATGGCCGGCAGGTAGCGGCGCAGGTCGTAGCCCTTGTACAGCCGGAAATTGTCGAGCGTGTCCGTGCTCCACAACAGCGTGTTGGGCAGCGGTGCGATTTCGAAACTGTCGCAGAAAAAGGAATCCACCGTCTTGCCGAAGTGCGGCCCGAAGAACTTGTAAAAAGCGCTGCCCAGGAAGCCGCAGTAGCGCTCCATCGCGCCTTTGTTCATGTGATCGACGACCCAGTTGCGGGGCAGCGAGTTCTGGGCCTGGTTCTGCTGGTAGGTGTAGTTGATGCGGAAGGCCATGATGCGCCAGCGGCCGGCGGGCGCCTGCCATCGCAGCCGGCCGTTTTCCACGCGGCCGGTCAGGTCGATGAGGGAATCACCGCGCAAGCGGTCGCCGCCCGGCGGCGGGGTGGGTCGCGCGTTCTTCTTTGCCGCCCGGGCGGGGGCTGCGGGCGGGGCGCCGGGCGCTGTCGCGGGACCGCCCCCGCTTTCCAGTTGCCCGGCGACGACGGCCACGATGGCCTCATCGTCCGGGGCCTGCCATTCGATCACCTGCTCCTCGAGCCCGGGCGTTTTGCGCGGCGGCGCCGTGTATTTCGGCACTTCGGCGTCGAAAATTGCCGGCCCGCTGACGTCCTGCCAGGCCGGCGCCAGCACCTTGCTGCGGTCCGCCACCGGCACCCAGAAGCCGCCGAAGCTCCAGCCGGCGCCGAAGGTGAGAGCGACTTCCATATCGAGCTCGGCGGCCTTCTCGATGGCGTGCCGCACCATCGCGGCCCATTGCTCGGAGAGGTAAGGAATGTTGCCCTGGGCGTACCAACTCCAGGAGCTCATGATCTCGGCGCCGCCCATCCCCTGCGCGCGCATTTGCTCCAGTTGCCAGGCAAGCCCTTCTTTGGTGACGGCGTTGCCGGGCCACCACCAGCGCGTGTGCGGCCGGTAGCTGCGCGGCGGGCGCATCCAGCCGGCCTTCAGGCGGTCGATGGTTTGCTGCGGCTCCTCGGCGGCCGCCGGCCGCCAGGGCCAGGACAGGGCGGCGCCGGCCGTACCCAGGCAGGCGATGAATTCGCGGCGATTCCATGAAGCGTTCGGCATGCCGCAAATCATACCGTAGTCAGAGAATGGGCGCCGAGTCCCGCGCGCTCAGCGCGAAACGCCGGATGCGCCCTTCTGCCGCTTCATGGCCGGGGCGGCGCGCCTGGCGATAACCATTGGCTCTTTTCCGCGCCCGCGGCCGCGCACACCTTGCAGACCACCACCGTCACATCGTCGTGCTGGGCTTCGATACCGGCGTGTGCCCTTGCTGATTCATAGATTGCCTGCACCTGGGCGCGGGCGCTCTGGTCTCGATGGCGCCCCACGACCTCCAGGATCCGCTCGGCGCCAAACTCTATGGCGTCCTCGTTGAACGCTTCGGTGACTCCGTCGGTCACCAGCACAATCGTCTCTCCCTCCGATAGCGGGATCACCGGGCTGGAGGAAAACACTTGATCGGCGAACAGCCCACAGGGCAGGCCGGCCGATTCAATGATGATCCGAGTCTGGCCTGAAGCGTCCAGCAGGTAGCCGGGCACGTGGCCCGCACCAGCGTATTCCATGGATCTGCCACGGGAGTCGAGGCGAACCAACAGCAAGGTGATGAACTGGCTCCCGCCCAGGTCAGTGGCCAGAGCACTGTTCACGCTGCTGAGAACCGATCCCAGATCCGATTCTGATTTGGCATAGGCGCGAATGTAAGCGCGCGCCGTCGCCATTATCAAGGCCGGTCCGAAACCGTGGCCGCTCACGTCGCCGATGACGATATAGACGAAACCGTCCGGCTGCTGGATGAAGTCGACATAATCGCCGCCGGTCAGGGCGGCGGGATAGGCGGTGCCGGCCACATCAAAGCCGGGCAAAGACATCTGCGTGCTGTAGAAGCGCTGCTGCACTTCGCGGGCAAACCGCAGGTGAAACTCCTGCTCCTGCTGCTTTCGCAGCTCGCTTATGTCTTTCAAGACCGAGACAAAGTGGGTAATCTGCTTTTGGTCATTCTTGATCGGCGTTATGGTCTGTTCCGCCCAGTACAGCTCGCCGGACTTCCTGCGATTGATGATGGTTCCCCGGAAGGGCTTTCCGGACAGAATCTGCTCCCACAGCTCCCTGTAGAACTGCTCGTCGTGGTGCCCCGATTTGAGCACGCTCGGTGTCTTGCCGAGCACCTCGCTGGCGGGGTATCCGGTGGTTTGCTCAAAGGCCGGGTTGACATACTCGATCACGCCGCGTGTATCTGTAATGATGATGCTGTCCGCAGTCTGCTCCACCGCGCTGCTCAAGCGGCCGAAGTACGTCCGGTAACCTTGGAGGCGTTCCAGGTAGGCGTCCCAGCCAGGGCCCTTCTCCACTGATTGCTGGGCGGCTGGCGGCGGGTGAATCGCAATGCCGGTCCGCAGGGCGGTCTCCGTTTCTGTCAGGTCGCGGAAAACGGCCACGCCGCCTCGAATCGTGCCCCCGCTGTTTCGCAGCGGCCTGCTGCTGACGCTGATCCACACGCCGGCGGGCTGGCCGGAGTTGCGTATGAATATCAACTCATGGAGGGCTTCTTCGCCCAGTACGGCGCGGGTCAGCGGAAATCGTTCCGGAGGATACGGCGTGACCATGTCGGGAAGGTAGCAGCCCCAGGCGGGTACCCAGTCAGGTGGACGCGGGACTTTGAGCTCGATTCCCAAAACCCTCTCGGCTTCGGGGTTGAGGAAAACGAGGTTCCCTGCCTCATCGCAAACCGCCACTCCAACGGCAAGGTTTGCGAGAACAGCTTTCAAAACATCGATTTCATCGAGAATTCCCTTACCGGGCGCCGGACTGGTCATGAGGTATTCGCGTTTTTGGAATGAGGGATCCCGGCGCGCTCCCAACCCTGCCGCGCCGCGGGCTCGCGGTCCGAGCCGGGAAACCCATAAACTCTTTGAGAGAGACGCTGGAATCGGGCGGGAAGATTCAAGACTTGTGGCCTACCGGAGAGATTTTCAGCGCTCGCGGCTCTGTTGGCTCCGTCCCGCCCTGCGGGATGGTCCGGGTTTATCTCGGTCCCGTTCAGCATAATTGCCTTCCGGCAGCGGCGTGTTATCTTAGAAATTCCCCCGGAATCAGGGGGACAGCAAGGAGGACGATAGATGCCCCGGGTCGTTCATTTTGAGATCGCAGCCGACAACATGGAGCGGGCTGCCGAGTTCTACGAGCAGGTCTTCGGATGGAAATTCCAGAAGTGGAGCGGGCCGCAGGAGTACTGGTTGATCACCACCGGACCGGACA
>JAPKYU010000481.1 GCA_026394175.1 Acidobacteriota bacterium
AAGGGCATAATAAGCAGAATGCAAGCGCAAAATGCAAACTTGTGCTCTTTTATGCATGTCTACATTTTCGAGGGCAAAACCAAGCTTAACCGCATGATGGTCCACCAGTTATCTCAAGAGATCAGGGGTGAACATCCGCTACAGGCTTCGATACGTGAAATACCTTGGCATGATGATTCAGCGCAGGACGCGGAAAGAATGCGGAGAATCTCTCGGCGTACCTCGGCGTACCTCGGCGTCCTCGGCGCCTCGGCATGGAGATTCACTCAACTGCAACGTTCAACCTGGAACCGCGAAGCTGACGCCCGGCGCCTGGCACCTACGCGGGCAGTCGGCCGCGGACGGCGGCGACCCAGGAGGCATCCGAAATCGATTCCAGGTTGATTTCGACGTTGGCGCGGGCGCCCTCGATGGCCGCCTCGGCCAGCAGCGCGCCGACTTTCAGGTCGCTGGCCATTTGCGGGCTGCTGAGGGGTGAAAGGCGGGCCAGCAGCGCGCCAACCTCGGCCGCCCGCTCCGCCACCCCCAACGGCACTTCGGCAGCGCCGCGCAACGCCTGCTGGATCGCTTCCTCGCGGCCGGGGCTCTCTTTCGGGAGGCGATAGGCGGCCAGCACGCCCTCATAGCTTTGCGCATCGCGGTCCATCGCCTGTTTCAATTCCTCGCCGAGTTTCGCCAAGCGCTCGCACAGCCGCGACAGCTCCGGTTCCTGCTGGGCATACGCTTTCTTCTTGCGCGACAACCCGGCCACCATCTGGCCGAGCGCGGCCGCCAACGCTCCGGCCAGCGCCGAAACGGAGCCGCCGCCCGGCGTGGCGGTGGGGGCCGCCACCGCGTCGAGGAAGCCCTGGCACTGCACGGACGCGCTCTCCGGGCCGCCCTGCTCCAACGCCGCAGCCAGGCGGTTTTCCAGAATCATTTCCGGGCTGAAGTTCTCCACCTTCAAGAACGAGGCGGCCACCATTTCCAGCGCCTTCTTGGGGACCAGGCCGATGATCTCGCTGCCGATGGGCTCGGCGCCGTACCGCGCCGCCTCGGCTTTGACCGCTTCCCAGACGGTGTAGATGGAAGTCTGCTCGAAGTCGGTCAGGTTCATGGAAACCTGGGCAAGGTTGCGGGCCGCCAACGCCACTCCCATGGCCTTCACCGCCGGGAAGCCGCCGCTGGAAGCGCGAATGGTCTTGGCGATCTTCTTCGCCACTTCGACGTCCGCGGTATTCAGGTTGATGTTGTAGGCAATGAGGAACTTGCGGGCGCCGACGACGGTGGCGCCGGCCGTCGGGTGAACGTGCGGCTCGCCGAAATCCGGACGCCGCTCTTCGCTGGCCGCGATTTCGTCGCGCAGGCCCTCGAACTGGCCCTTGCGGATCTTCTCCAGGTTGCGGCGCTCCGGCCTGCTCGCCGCAGCCTCGTACAGATACACCGGGACGCCAAGCCGCTGCCAGATCTGCTCGCCTGCCTGGCGGGCGATGCTCACGCAATCGTCGAGCGTGACGCCCTCGACGGGCACGAAGGGCACCACGTCGGCGGCGCCGATACGCGGGTGGGCGCCCGTGTGCCGGGTCAGGTCGATCAGCTCCACGGCGCGGGCCACGCCGCGGATGGCGGCCTCCGCCACCTTCTCCCGCGAGGCCACGAAGGTGATCACCGAGCGGTTGTGGTCGGCGTCCATCTCTTTGTCCAGGATGTAGACGCCGCCGACTGAGCGGATCGCTTCCACGATGGCATCGACCTTGCCCGGGTCGCGTCCTTCACTGAAATTCGGCACGCATTCAACTAGAGTACGCATGGCCAACTCAAGCGTGGAATTCATCACAAAGACTCAAAGGCACGAAGGCACAAAGGTCCAAAAGGGATACTCTCTTCGCGCCTTCGTGTCTTTGTGCCTTTGTGATGAGATAGCGTCCTTATCGGTGTTCATCCGTGTTCATCCGTGGTGAATCCTTCGCGCGACCAGGCGATCCGGCCGCGTTTGATCGTCATCCAGCAATGGTTCATCCCGAAGTAATAGGGAATCTCGCGGTAGTCCTCGACGTCGAACACGGCGATGTCGGCCTGCATGCCGGCGTCCAGCCGGCCCAGCCGCTCGCCCCGACCCACAGCGTAGGCGGCGTTGACCGTGGCCGCCGCCATGGTCTCGGCGGGCGACAACCGCATCTCGGTGCAGGCCAACGACAGGATCATCTGCATACTCAGCGTGGGGCAGGTGCCCGGGTTGAAGTCGGTGGCCAGCGCGACGGCGGCGCCGCCGTCCACCAGCGCTCTGGCCGGCGCGTAGTCGTGGCGACCGAGGTGAAAGGTGGCGCCGGGCAGCAGCGTGGCAATGGTCTGCGAGCGCGCCAGCGCCCGGATTTCCTTCGGGCCGGCGCGCTCCAGGTGATCGACGCTGACCGCGCCCAGCCGCGCCCCCAGCAGCGCCGCCCCGGTGCGCGCCAATTGCTCCCCGTGCAGTTTCGCCTTCATTCCAAACCTGGCGGCCGCCGTCAGAATCTGTTCCGCCTCCCCCACGCTGAATGCTATCCGGTCGCAGAAAACGTCGCAAAACTCGGCCAGCCCGGCGGCCGCCACGCGCGGAATCATTTCCTCGATCACACGCCTCACGTAAGTGCGCCGGGACGAATCCCGAGGCACCAGGTGAGCGCCGAGGAAGGTGGGCACCAGCTCGGGCGAGACCACGCGGCCCACGTCGCGGATGGCCTCCAGCAGCCCGATTTCCGATTCCGTGTCCAGGCCGTAGCCGCTTTTTACCTCGATGGTGGCCGTTCCGTAAGTTAGCGCTTGCTGCGCGAAATACAGGATGTTGGAGCGCAGCTCGCCCTCGCAGCCGGCGCGCACGCGCTCCACGCTCGAGTAGATGCCGCCACCGGCCCGCGCGATCTCTTCATAACTGCGCCCGGCAATCCGCATTTCGTAATCAAGCAGGCGGGGAGCGGGAAACGCCAGGTGGGTGTGGCTATCCACAAAAGCGGGCGCGACGACCTTGCCGGCGGCGTCGACCACCGCGCGGTGCCGCCCATACCGGCGCATAATGTCCGCGGTGGAGCCGACGGCGGCGATCCGGCCGTCGCGCACCAGCAGCGCCCCGTCTTCGATGATCCCCAGTGAGCCGAGGTTGCGCCCCCGCCGTGGCCCCGCCAGCCCCCGCATCGTCAACAGTTGCCGCGCTCCGGCCAGGATGTACCCAATGCGCATCATAGGAAATGGGACGCAGATGAACGCGGACAAACGCAGATTTCCATCTGCGTGCATCTGCGTTTATCTGCGTCCGATTGGTTTTTCATCCGTATGGTAGAATTCCTGTGCCGCGCAAGGAGGCGGATTGCAGTGCCCTTTTACGAGTACGCTTGTCAGGACTGCAAAGAGCGCTTCTCTCAAATCCTCACCCTGAGGGAGTACGGCGAGGGAAACGTGAAATGCCCAAAGTGCGGAAGCACGCACGTCGAGCAGGTTCCCGCGCAGTTCTACACGGTCACCTCGCGCAAGAGCTAGGCTGCAGGCTGTAGGCCATTGGCTTTAGGAGGCGCGCTGTGCTCATCGGCTTTGTCTCCGGCGCCAGAGTCCTGGGTCTACAGCTTACAGCCCACAGCCTACAGCCTATTCCATGGGGATGCGGATGCCGGCTTTTTGGGCGAACTGCCGGGCCTCCTGGTAACCGGCATCGGCGTGGCGGGCCACGCCGATGCCCGGGTCATTGGTCAGGACGCGCTGGAGGCGGCCGGCGCCGTCCGCCGTGCCGTCCGCCACGGTCACCTGGCCGGCGTGCAGCGAATAGCCGATGCCCACTCCTCCGCCATTGTGGAACGAGACCCAGCTTGCGCCGGAGGCCGTGTTCAGCAGAGCGTTCAGCACCGGCCAGTCGGCCACCGCATCCGACCCGTCTTTCATTCCCTCAGTCTCGCGGAAGGGGGAGGCCACCGAGCCGCAATCCAGGTGATCGCGGCCAATCACGATCGGCGCTTGCAGCTTGCCCGTCTTGACCAGTTCGTTGATGGCCAGCCCGAACTGGGCCCGTTCGCCGTATCCCAGCCAGCAGATGCGCGCGGGCAGCCCCTGGAAGCTGACGCGGTGGCGCGCCAGCTCGATCCAGCGCTGCAGGATGCGGTCATCCGGGAACAGGCGGCAGACCAGGTCGTCGGTGACGGCGATGTCGGCCGGGTCGCCCGACAGCGCCGCCCAGCGGAACGGGCCGCGCCCCTCGCAGAACAGCGGGCGGATATAGGCAGACACGAAACCCGGAAAATCGTAGGCCTTGGCCACCCCCGCCTGGTGGGCCATGGTGCGGATGTTGTTGCCGTAGTCGAAGACGACAGCGCCCAGCTTCTGCAGCGCCAGCATGCCCTCCACGTGCCGGGCAATCGATTCCATGCTGCGCTGCACGTAGCCCGCCGGGTCGCGCTCGCGCAGGCCTGCCGCTTCTTCCACCGTGCAGCCGGCCGGAATGTAGCCATTCAGCGGGTCGTGCGCGCTGGTCTGGTCGGTGAGCAGATCGGGAACGATGCCGCGGCGGGCCAGTTCGGGAACCACCTCCGCGCAGTTGCCGACCAGCGCCACCGAGGTCGCTTCCTTCTTCCGAACTGCGTTGCGCAGGATGCGCACCGCCTCGTCCAGGTCGTTGACCAGGATGTCGCAGTAGCCGGTGCGCAGCCGGCGCTTGATCCGCTGGGGATCGACCTCGATGCCCAGGAAGGCGGCGCCGTTCATGGTGGCCGCCAGCGGCTGGGCGCCGCCCATGCCGCCGAGCCCGCCGCTGGCCACCAGCCTGCCCGCCAGGTCGCCGCCAAAATGCTTCCTGCCGGCCGCCGCGAAGGTCTCGTAGGTGCCTTGCAGGATGCCCTGGGTCCCGATGTAAATCCAGCTCCCGGCTGTCATCTGGCCATACATCATCAGACCGGCCCGGTCCAGCTCGCGGAAATGTTCCCAGCTCGACCAGTGGCCCACCAGGTTGGCATTGGCGATGAGCACGCGCGGAGCGAGCTCGTGGGTACGGAACACGGCCACCGGCTTGCCCGACTGCACCAGCAGCGTCTCATCGTTTTCGAGCCGCTCCAGCTCACGCACGATGGCCTCAAAGCACGCCCAATTCCGCGCGGCCTTGCCCGATCCCCCGTAGATGATCAGCTCATCGGGCTTCTCGGCGACCTCGGGGTCGAGGTTGTTCATGAGCATCCGCAGGGCGGCCTCCTGGTGCCAACCCCGGCAGCGCAACTGGTTTCCCCGGGGCGCCCGGATTGAGCGAGTCGCGAGATCGGTGCCCATGGTTCACCTCCCTGCGGCCAGACCCTGCCACATAGAAAGATGGTAACACGCGCCGGCGCGCGACACAGTTGTGCCGGCCTGGAACCCGGAACCGATCTACCGGCCAGACACGGGACGGCGCTGGTAAAGGAAGGAAACGATCAGCAGGACGATGCCCAACACCAGGAAGGACAGGATGCGGTAGGCGCGCTCCAGAAAGGACAGATCGTAGAAGAACACCTTGCCGGCCGCCAGTCCGAACAGCGCCAGCCCCTGCCAGCGCAACAGGGCGGCGCGGCGGCGGACGCCGAGCGCCATCAGCACGGACGCGTAGCCGATCCACAGCAGTGAGAGCGCCATGCGGCGGGCCAGGTTTGGGGCGGCCGCAGGCCGGCCGACAAAATCCCATATCTCCAGCGACAGCGCCACCACCGCCAGCACATTGACCGCCACGGCGAGCGCGGCCAGCGCCGCACGTTCCCATTCCCCGCTTCCCTCGTCTGCCGACCGCCGCAGCCAGAGAGCCAGGACAAAGCAAGCCGTGGCAGCGGCGAAGGCGGCGAACCGGGCGTTCCACAGCAGGCCTGGGGCCGGAATGGGCAAGACCAGCAGCCGCGCCGTCACGACGGCGAACAACAGCAGGCCGGCGCCGCGCAGGCCCGCCTTCCGCGCCCGCGCCCCCGTCCAAACCAACACCGCCCCCTCGATCGCCCAGGCGATGGTGATCCATCGCCCTTCCAAGCGCACGGGAATCACCAGCGTGGCAAACGTCAGCGCCAGTCCCGCATAGACCAGGCGGGTGGAGAAGGTGGCGGGGACGCTGGGGATCACCCGCCACGCGACCAGGTGCAGGCCCGACAGCACCAGCAGCGCCAGCGCCAGCGCCCAGCGATCGTCCGGCCACAGCAGGCAGTCGAGCGCGCCCAGGAAGGCGAAGGCGTTGACCAGCACCAGCGCGATCTGAACGCCGCGCAGTTGCTCCTCCCGGCGGCTTCGGATCACCGGCAGGGCGGCGAACAGCACGAAGAAGGCCCCTGCAAACGCGGCGGTCGCCGCCAGTTTCGACGGCTGGTAGAAATCAGCGTACCAGGCCCAGAAAAAGCCCATCGTGAACGCCAGCGAGACCAGCTCCAGGCTCCGCCAGTTTCGAAAGCCCGCCAGCGCGAGCAGCGCCGCATCCAGCAGAATCAGGTAGGAGAACAGCGCGGCCTGCTGGTCGATCCCGGTGGTCAACAGCAGCGGCGTCAGGAACCCGCCGACCAGGGCCAGCAGGGCGATGCGCTGGGAGTTGCGCGCGCCGGCGAGCGCCACCGTGACCGCGGTCACGCAGCTCATGCCCGCGAACGCGAGGGGCCGTCCGAACAGGTGGTAGTAGGCGTGACCGGCGTAGACCGACAGGTCGAGAACAGCCACGCCGAGGCCGGCGATGCTCTCCGAAAAATAGCGATGCTCGCGTTCGAGCAGCCGCCGGCTGTAGGCCAGCAGGCCGGCGCCGGACAACAGGCCGATGGCGACGCGAGCGCCGGGGCCCACCCAGTTGTTCTCGAACACGAATTTGAGAAAAAAGGAGACCGCGAACAGCAGCGCCAGCACGCCCAGGTAGTTGAGCCAGCGCCCGGCGATCAGGGCCTCCAGGTCGCGAGCGCGGCCGGGCCGCAGCGCCGCGGCGGCGCCGGGTTCCAGCGCGGATTGCCCCTCCCGCGCCACGCCTCCATCCGCCGGCCCCCCCAGCCGGCGCTCAATCCGCGCCAATCTCTGTTCGAGGAGCAACAGGCGGAATCGCAGTTCCCCGCCCGGATCCAGCCTGGTCTGTTGTTCCGGCTTTCGGACCCTGAGAATGGCGACCAGCGACAGAACCAGCAGGGCAAGGAGCAAAACCACGCCGGCCATCAGGCCGGCAACCAGCGCATCATTCAAGGCGGTCCTATTACATCACAGCTTGGGTGCGGCCGGGGGCCGGCGGCCTCCAGTCTCCGGCCTCCAGCCTCCCCCTAAACCTCGCTCTTGACCCACACGCCACACCTTGTATACTTTTTAAGCAATATAAGGACTATTGGCGGATCAGCCGCGAAGGCTTCGGCACTCGCGGGCTGTCGGAGACCCTCAATGTCTGCACGTCTTGGCGACCTTCTGGTTAAGGAAGGGATCATCAACGGGGAACAACTGAACCGCGCGCTGGAGGACCAGAAGAAAACGGGCGGGCGGTTGGGCAGTTGTCTGGTGCGCCTCGGTTTCGTGTCCGATGAAGAGGTCACCACCTTCCTGTCGCGCCAGTACGGCGTCCCTTCCATCAATCTGTCGTTTTTCGAAGTTGATCCCGCGGTGATCAAGCTGATCCCGGAGGACACGGCGCGCCGCTACGAGGTGCTGCCGCTCAGCCGCGTTGGTTCCTCGCTGACCATCGCCATGGTGGACCCGACCAACGTGTTCGCCATGGACGACATCAAGTTCATGACCGGCTTCAACATCGAGCCGGTGGTGGCCTCGGAGGCGGCCATCCAGGAGGCGCTGAAGAAGTTCTACGGCACCGCCGAGGACAAGATCAAGCAGATCACCAAGGAATTTGAGAGCGAGGACACGGCCCTGGAGCTGGAGGCCGAGCAGGAACAGATCGCGATGGACGAGCTCGAGAAGGCGGCTGACGAAGCGCCCGTCGTCAAGCTGTGCAACGTGATCCTCACCGAGGCGGTCAAGCGCGGCGCCAGCGACATCCACATGGAGCCGTACGAGAAAGAGTACCGCGTCCGGTTCCGCATTGACGGGATGCTGCAGACCATCATGACGCCGCCGCTGAAGCTGCGCGACGCCATCATCTCCCGCATCAAGATCATGTCCAAGCTGGACATCTCCGAGAAGCGGCTGCCCCAGGACGGCCGCATCATGCTGCGCATGATCTTCGACGGCAAGAAGAAGCAGCTCGACTACCGCGTCAGCGTGCTTCCCACCATGTTCGGCGAGAAGATCGTGATGCGGCTGCTGGACAAGGAGAACCTGCGGCTGGACATGACCAAGCTGGGGTTCGAGCAGGAGTCGCTGGACAGGTTCGAGAAGGCGATTCTCAAGCCCTACGGGATGGTGCTGGTGACCGGGCCGACCGGCAGCGGCAAGACCAACACTCTGTATTCCTCGATTGCCCGGCTGAATCAGCCGGACACCAACATCGTGACGGCCGAAGACCCGGTCGAGTTCCAGCTCCCCGGCATCAACCAGGTGCAGATGAAGGAGCAGATCGGGCTGAACTTCGCCGCCGCGCTGCGCTCGTTCCTCCGGCAGGACCCGAATATCATCCTGGTGGGCGAGATCCGCGACTTCGAGACGGCGGAAATCGCCATCAAGGCGGCGCTGACCGGCCACCTGGTGCTCTCCACGCTGCACACCAACGATGCTCCGTCCACCATCAGCCGCCTGATGAACATGGGCATCGAGCCGTTCCTGGTGGCCACCTCGGTGCTCCTGATCTGCGCGCAGCGGCTGATTCGCCGCCTCTGCAACTCCTGCAAACAGCCGGAGGACCTGCCGGCCCAGGCCCTGATCGATGCCGGCTTCACGGCCGAGGAGGCCAAGACGGTCAAGGTCTTCACCAAGGGGCCGGGCTGCGAGAAGTGCGGCGGCCGCGGCTTCAAGGGGCGCTGCGGGCTTTATGAAGTGCTGGAGATGAACGACGAGCTGCGCGAGCTGGTCCTGGTCGGCGCCTCGTCGCTCGAGATCCGGCGCAAGGCCATCGACCACGGCATGATCACGCTCCGCCGTAGCGGCCTGCGCAAGGTCATGGAAGGGATGACCAGCATCGAAGAGGTCGCCCGGGAAACCGTTGTGTGATTGCGGAATGTGGATTGCGGAGCAGGGTTGGCACGGTGATTCCGCATTCCGAATTCCGCACTCCGAACTAAGACTATGACAGCCACCCTCAGCGATCTGTTGAAGAAGATGCTGGAGATGAACGGCAGCGACCTGCACATCACCACGCAGAGCCCGCCGCAGGTGCGCGTGCACGGCCACATGACGCCGCTGGACTACCCGCCCCTGGCTCCGGCCGAGACCAAGCAACTGGCTTACAGCGTGCTCACCGACGCCCAGAAGCACCGCTTCGAGGAGAGCCTGGAACTGGACTTCTCGTTCGGGGTGAAGGGGCTGGCGCGCTTCCGCGGCAACCTGTTCAACCAGCGGGGCGCGGTGGGCGCCGTCTTCCGCGTGATTCCGTTCGAGATCAAGAGCTTCGACCAGTTGCAACTGCCGGCGGTCGTCGCCAAGCTGTGCGACAAGCCGCGCGGGCTGATCCTGGTGACCGGGCCGACCGGCAGCGGGAAGTCGACCACGCTGGCGGCCATGATCGACAAGATCAATAACGACCGGCACGAGCACATCATCACCATCGAGGACCCCATCGAGTTCGTGCACAACCACAAGAGCTGCCTGGTTAACCAGCGGGAAGTCGGCTCCGACACCAAGAGTTTCGGCAACGCGCTCCGCGCCGCGCTGCGCGAGGACCCGGACGTGGTGCTGATCGGCGAGATGCGCGACTTGGAAACCATCGAAGCGGCGCTGCGCATCGCCGAGACCGGCCACCTGACGTTCGGCACGCTGCACACCAACTCGGCCGCTTCCACCATCAACCGCGTGATCGACGTGTTCCCCTCGCACCAGCAGTCGCAGATCCGCGCCCAGCTCTCGCTGGTGCTGGAGGGCGTCCTGTGCCAGGCCCTGTTGCCCAAGATCGACGGGCGCGGGCGCGCCTGCTCCATGGAGATCATGGTGCCCAACAGCGCCATTCGCAACCTGATCCGGGAAGATAAGATCCACCAGATTTACGGCGCCATGCAGGTGGGCCAGGAGAAATTCGGGATGCAGACCTTCAACCAGAGCCTGGCCAGCCTGTTCTTCAAGAAGGCCATCAGTTTGGAGGTGGCCATGGCCCGTTCCAGCAACGCGGACGAGCTGCAGGACATGATCAACCGGGGACAGGCGGCAGCGGCGCCCGGCGCGGCGCCGGCCGGAGCCGGCCGCCCGGCGGCCTCCGCGCTGCGACGGTAGGGAGGTGCCAGGTGTGACGGGCGGACAGGGAACCTGACACCTGACACCTGAGAAAGAGGGGGAATCATGCCAGTCTATGTTTTTAGCGGGAAGTCACGCACCGGCGCCGCCGTGAAGGGCGAGCGCACGGCCGAGAGCAAGGCGGCGCTGCAGGCCACGCTCCGGCGCGAGCAGATTACCGCCTCCAGTATCACCGAGAAGGGCAAGGAATTCGCCGTGCCCAGGGTGGCCAAGGGCACGGTGTCGGCCAAGGAGCTGGGCATCTTTCTTCGCCAGTTCTCGGTGATGATCGACGCCGGCCTGCCCCTGGTCCAGTGCCTGGAAATCCTGGGCAATAACCAGGAAAACAAGGCCTTCCAGAACGCGCTGGCCGGGGTGCGCGAGACGGTGGAAACCGGATCTACCCTGGCTAATGCCATGCGCCAGTACCCGAAGATTTTCGACACTCTGATGACCAACATGGTCGAGGCGGGTGAGGCCGGCGGTATCCTCGATACCATCCTGCAGCGCCTGGCAACCTACGTCGAGAAAGCGGTCAAGCTGAAGGCCGCCGTCAAGTCCGCGTTGATCTATCCGGTCGCGGTTGTCTCCATTGCCGTGCTGGTTGTGGTGCTGCTGCTCTGGAAGGTGGTTCCCATCTTCGCCAATATGTTCGCGGCCATGGAAGTGGCGTTGCCGCTGCCCACCCGCGTGGTAATGGGCATGAGCGGGTTCGTCCAGCACTACGGCATTCTGGTGGTCATTTTCTGCGTCGCCGGCTTCTTCGGGCTCAAGTCGCTTTACGCCACGCCCCAGGGCCGCTACAAGATCGACAAGTTAATGATCAACCTGCCGGTCTTCGGCATGATATTGCGCAAGATCGCGGTGGCCCGCTTCACTCGCACGCTCGGCACGCTGATCACCAGCGGCGTGGCGCTGCTGGAAGCGCTGGACATTACCGCCCGCACCTCCGGCAACGCGGTGGTCGAGGAAGCGATCCTGAAAGTCCGCAAGGCCATCGAGCAGGGCCGCAACATTACCGACCCGCTGCGGGAGACCGAGATATTTCCCAACATGGTCGTGCAGATGATCGGCGTCGGCGAGCAAACCGGCGCGATGGACGCCATGCTCTCGAAGATCGCCGATTTCTACGAGGACGAGGTGGACACGGCCGTCGGCGACATGCTCACCCTGATGGAGCCGATGATCATTCTCATGCTGGGCGTCAGCGTCGGCGGCATCGTCATTTCCATGTACATGCCGCTGTTCACGCTGATCGGACAGTTGGGCAAGTAGGGTTCTAACCACAAAGGCACAAAGAGCACAAAGAAACACGAAGAAACGCTTTGTGGTTCTTTGTGCTCTTTGTGCCTTTGTGGTCTGTTCTGATAAGAGCATGGAAAGCAACGCTGTGAGCGCGCACGAACCCAACCGGCGGCTGGAGCTGACGCCCGAGCGGATGCGCGAGCTCGGCTACCGCGCGGTGGACATGGTGGTCTCGCACCTGGCGACGCTGCGCCAGCAGAGCGTGGGGCGAACGGCGCCGCGCGCGGAGCTGGAAAAGCTGCTGCGCAAGCCGCCGCCGGAGCAGCCCGCGGCTCCGCTGGACGTGCTGGAGGCGCTGGGGCGCGACGTGCTGCCCAATACGCTTCACGTCAACCACCCGCGCTTTTTCGGCTTCATCCCCAGCCCGGGCAATTACGTCAGCGCGGTGGCGGACTTCCTGGCCGCCGGCTTCAACGTGTTCGCCGGGACCTGGCTGGCCGGCTCGGCGGTGGCCGAAATCGAGCTGGTCACCATCGACTGGCTGCGCCAGTTCTGCGGCCTGCCGGAGACGGCGGGAGGCCTGTTCGTCAGCGGCGGCTCGGTGGCCAACCTCACCGGGCTGGCCGTGGCCCGGCAGGTGCGCCTCGGCGGCCGGACCGCCGGCGCCGTCGTCTACTACTCCGACCAGACACATTCGGCGGTGGAGCGCGGCCTGCGCACGCTGGGGTTCGAACCGCCGCAGCTTCGCAAGATTCCCGCCGACCGGCGACTGCGGCTTTCCCCGGAGACCGTGCGCCGGGAAATCGCAGCCGACCGCGCCGCCGGACGTGTTCCCTTTTGCCTGGTGGCCAACGTCGGCACCACCAACACCGGCGCTGTGGATCCGCTGCCGGAACTGGCGGCGCTATGCCGCGACGAGCGGTTATGGCTGCACGCCGATGGGGCCTATGGCGCGGCCGCGGCGCTCAGCCCGCGTGCCAGGCCGCTGCTGGCCGGCCTGGAGCAGACCGATTCCCTCGCGCTCGACCCCCATAAGTGGCTGTTCCAGCCCTTCGAGATCGGTTGCCTGCTGGTGCGGCAGGCCGGCTGGCTGCGCCAGACCTTTACCGTTCACCCCGAGTACATGAAAGACACGTTTCGCCCCGAAGCGGAGCCGAATTTCTGCGAATGGGGGGTGCAACTCACCCGCAGCACTCGCGCGCTGAAGTTATGGATGTCGCTGAAGGTTTTCGGCGTCGATGCCTTCCGCCGGGCGATCACAGAAGGTCTGGGGCTGGCCGAGCTGGCCGAAGCGGAGCTGCGCCGCCGCCCCGGCTGGCGCATCGTCACCCCCGCGCAGCTTGCCATCGTCAGCTTCCGCTATGAGCCCTCCGGCATGCCGCCGGAGGATAGCGAAGCGATCAACCGCAGGCTTGTGGAGAAAATGCGCGATGATGGCTTCGCCCTGCTGACTTCCACCATCCTGAACGAACAAACGGTGCTGCGGCTTTGCACCATCAACCCGCGCACCACCCACGATGATATTCGGCAGACGATCGCCCGCCTTGCCGGGGCAGTTTAAACTTGCCGCAGCACCCGCTCAGCCGCTCGCTTCAATTGGACAGCCACCTCGTACGGGTCGCCTTTCTGCAGGCGGGGATCGAACAGCTCGATTGAAAACGCGCCCTTGTATTTCTTCTGCCTGAGCATACGGACGATTCTGCGGATCGGGATCACGCCTTCGCCGGGTGGGACGCGGTCGCGGTCGGTCAGGATTTCTCGAGGCACGCCGGCGGGCAGGTCGTCGATGTGGACGTGTTCCGGCTCGCCGTCCTTCAGCAGTTCCAGGTCCTCGAACTTGCTGAAGCCGCCCCAGAAATGGAACAGGTCGATCAGCATGCGGGCGTTCGGGTGGCTGGCCTTGCGCAGGATGTGGACGCTGGTCGAGAGCGAGCCGCAGAAGGCCGTGCCGCGAACGAACTCGAAGACGATCGTGGCGCGGAGCGGCTGCGCCATGTCGGCCGCCTTGCGAAGCCGCTCGGCGGCGGGGTCGTAGTCCGCCGCCGTGTACTTGTCGCGGCCTACCGAATGCACGACCAGGCGGGCGATGCCAAGCTCGGCGCACACTTCCAGCTTATGCTTCAACTGGTCAAAGTTTTTGGCCTGTTCGGCGGCGGGAAGCGGCTCGACGATGCCGCCCTGCGCGCAGGCGCAGACCGGAGTGAGAGCGTGGTCGCCGAGGATGCGGCGGGCCACGGCCAGCGATTCGCGCGCCGCAAACTCGTCGATCTTGCTGATCCAGGGCTCGACGTAGCGGAAGCCGGCGCGCGCGTAGCCTTCCATGGCGGCGCGAAAATCGGCGCTCATCGAGGTTGCCTGGTTCATCGCCAGGCGAAACCCGCCCTTGTCTTGCGCGGCTTGGATGGCGCCTCCCAGCGCCAACGCGCCCGCGCCTGCAAGAAACTCTCTTCGCTCCATGCGCAAAATTTACCACCAAGGGGCCAAGACACCAAGGCTTAGTGCCTTCGTGACGCGGTGGTGAACAACTCAGTTGCCGCTGAGTGCGGTGGACGCGGGCGTGTCGAGCACCTCCCGGACTTTCATGGCCACGGCGTTCTGGTCAAACGGTTCGCGCAGGCAGTCCGCCGCCGGAATATCGGGGGTAACGACCGGAGGGTCGCCGGGACCCATCAGGAGCAGAGCCTTAACCAGCGGATAAACAGCGCGCAAGGCAGCGACCACCTGGGGACCGCTGGCTTCGGCGCCGGAGAAGCGGGCAATGACTAATTGGATCGGCCGTGGGCGTGCCGTGGCTTTCCGCATCGCTTCCTGCAACGACCCGGCCTCCAGCACGCCATAACCCTTGTGGCGCAGCAGCCCGGCCAGTCGCTGCCGGCCGCTCTGGTCTTTTTCGACCAGCAGCAGCGCCTCGGAGCCTCCGGGCACGCGAGGCTCGTGCGGCGATGTCAACATCGCGGCGGCCGGCTCCGTCGCTTCCGCCGGCTGCGGCCGCTGCGTACGGCGGTACATCACCGGCATCCACACGAACGCCGTGGCAGCCATGCCCACCCAGCCCATCACCCGCGCGAATCTTCCGAGCGCCTCGCAAATGGCCAGATTCCAGTGCATCAGGTTGAAGATAGCGGCCCAGTCGTGAAGCGACGCGATGTTCTCGTAGTCGACTTCGCCGTAGCTCACGTAGTCGAGCGTGAAAATCCGGCAATCCATCATGTAAATGCCGATGCCGATGAAGTTCCCAAACAGGCAGAAAAGGAAAAAGCCAAGCGGCGTGGGGCTTTTCTTGTACCAAAAGTAGGCGGCCGGGGCGGCGAAGGCGAGCAATTGCCCCAGCGTGCCCGCGATGGCGATGGCCACGGGAGCCAGGCGCGGGAATCGCATTGGCTTCTCATCCGCGCCGCCCGAGATGGGGCTGACGAGATTGAAGAAGCCATGCACGATCATGTGCCCGCCTTCATGAGGCACGACGGTGATGTTGTGGAGCAGGGGGAAGCGGCCCATGGGCGTTTGGCCGACCGGAATCGCCAGGATTCCGCAGCCGATCAGGCAGATGACGGCCCCGGGCACCGTGATTTCCTTCCAGCGCCGCTGTTTCCACTCTTCCCACAACGCTTTGAAGTCCGGCAGTTCCACGGTGGAATTCTGCCACAGAGACGCGGAGGCACAGAGGATTTTGTACCGCCGGTGTCCCGCCGGCAGGCTCGGGGCAGCGCCAATCGGCTGGGGGCCACCGGCCAGACGCTGGCGGCACAGCTTCCGCTTTTTCATGATCTGTGGGTGGTCGGCCCGGGGAACTTGAAACGAGAAACGATTACCTGGCAAGGACTTCGTGCGTTTCGTAGTCGTGGAAGACCAACTGCGTGTCTTCGTTGGCGCGACAACGGACCACGACCTGGTAGGAGCGGGGCAACGAACCGTGACCTTCGCTTTTCAGCCGCTCACGGAACTTCCGCATGCTGTCTCCGGAAGTGAAAAAGGCGGCAGCGCCATGGCTGCCGACGGAAGTCAACCCGGAAAAGATCACCACGGTGTGGCCGTCGTCAGCATCTTTGTTGCTGGCTAGGACCGTGATCAATCCGAAGACTTCGCGGTATTCGCGCCGGATGCTCCGCTTTGGCGAAGACCCCGCCGGGGCCTGCGGAGTGCGGCTAATGGAAACAACCTCGTTGCCCTCCGGGTCCACAGCGGACACCCAGGGCGTGCCTTCCAGGAACCCGGACGCGGCCCGGCTGAACCACGGCGCACCG
>JAPKYU010000644.1 GCA_026394175.1 Acidobacteriota bacterium
AAGTCCTGGACGCGCTCCAGGAGGTGCTCAAAGCGGAATTGACGGCCATCAATCAGTATTTCGTCCACGCCGAAATGTGCGAGAACTGGGGCTACAAGCGGCTGGCGGGATTGATCAAGAAGGAATCGATCGATGAAATGAAGCACGCCGAGAAGCTGATCGAGCACATCCTGTTCCTCGACGGCACCCCCGACGTGTCGGATTATTTCAAGATCAACATCGGCCCCACGGTCCCCAAGCAACTGGAGAACGACCTGGAGGTCGAGTGCGCCGCCGTGGAGCGCCTGAACCGGCACATCAAGACCTGCGGCGAGACCGGCGACGCCGGCTCCCGCGAATTGCTCGAAGACATCCTGACCGACGAGGAAGAGCACATCGACTGGCTCGAAGCCCAGCTTCACGCCCTGGGCGAGATGGGCATGGAGAATTACCTGGCCGAGCAGATGAAGGATTGATGGGATTTCGGATTGCGGATAGCGGATGGTTTGCTCCGGATGGCTGGAAATCCGCAATCTGCAATCCGCAATGGCGATGATTTCGCTGCCCTCCTACGAAGAACTGGCGGCCATGATCGACCACTCGCTGCTGCGCCCGGAGCTGACCGAGGCGCAGGTGGAGGAGGGGTGCGACCTGGCCATGCGCTACCTGGTGGCGACGGTATGCGTGCGCCCGGCGGACCTGCCCCTGGCGGCCGCCCGGCTGGCCGGCTCCCCGGTGCGTCCCACCACGGTGATCGGGTTTCCCCACGGCGGCCAGACCACCGAGGCCAAGTTGTTCGAGGCCCGCCAGGCGCTGGAAGCGGGCGCCGCCGAGCTGGACATGGTGCTGAACATCGGCAAGCTGCTCTCCCGCCGCTTCGACTACGTGGAAGGCGAGATCCGCAGCATCAGAGAAACCGCCCATGCGGCCGGCGCGCTCCTGAAAGTCATCTTCGAGAATGCCTATCTGACCGACGAGCTGAAAATCGAGGCGTGCGCGATCAGCACCCGCGCGGCGGTGGATTTCGTGAAGACCTCCACGGGGTTCGCGCCGGGCGGGGCCACCGACCACGACCTGCGCCTGATGCGCCGCCATTGTCCCCCATCCATTCAAATCAAAGCGGCCGGCGGCGTCCGAACACTGGACCGGGCGCTGGAGGTGCGCGCGCTGGGCTGCTCGCGCTTCGGCGCCACGGCCACGGCCGCGATTCTCGACGAGCTGACGGCCCGCCTGGAAAAAACCAGCCGTTGAGTTTTTCCGCGCAACGGCGCCTCCGGAGCCAGCGTCTAAAGTCAAGTTGAGCGGGCGGTCTGCCGGCCCTCTTCAACGGAAAGGAAGCTATTCCGCGGAGCGCTTCGTCAATACCAAAAGTGGGTTGAGGCGGCTTCACCGAGACAACTGGGTGCCCTATGGAAGTCGATTTGACTGGAGAATTCCGAAAAGCGTTAATCAGGTTGCGGAGCCGGCTGAACGAGCCGGCCACATCCATCCGCCCCGTGCCCGCGTCCCGCCGCCGGGCCATACTGGAGCAGATTGAGTCGGCCTTCCAACGCCTCGATGAGGGCACCTACGGCATCTGCCGGAATTGTTTGCTGATCATGCCGCGCGGCCAGTTGCTGATGCAGCCCTACGCGGAAGTGTGCACGGATTGCCGGTCCCGCAAGGCGGCC
>JAPKYU010000510.1 GCA_026394175.1 Acidobacteriota bacterium
AGCTTCTGGCCGCCGGGCTACAGGCGGAGAACATCGCCGCCGGCGCCCCATGCACTGCCTGCCGGAACGACCTGCTGTACTCGTACCGGCGCGAAGGCGCCGCCGCCGGCCGCCTGCACGCCTTGGTCCTGCTCCGGTAGCTGCCAGCTATCAGCTTTCAGCTCCAGCCTTCACCTCCTGCCGCAGCCCACGCCCAAAGCTGTGGGCTGATAGCTCAAAGGCGGCCATGTATAATGAATTCGTCCATGCAATGTCCACTGTGCAAGGAACGCAGCGGGAAGCGCCACTGCCCGGGGGTGCGCGCCTACATCTGCACTCTCTGCTGCGGGAGGGAGCGCGAGGTATCGATCGATTGTCCGTATGAATGCCCGCATTTGCGGGATGCTTACCGCAATGAGGAGTTGCGGGCGGAGCCCCCGGAGAAACCGGCGTTCCCGGAGCACGAAGTCTCCGATGCCTTCCTGGACGAGCACGCGCCTTTCATCACCGGCCTGGCGCTGACCTTGCTCGACTACGCCCGGGACGGCTCGGGCGTCCGCGACGACGATCTTCGCGCCGTGATCGACTCGCAGGTGCGCACCTACCAGACGCTGGCCAGCGGACTGGTTTACGAGACGCTGCCCGACGGGCAACTGCGGGTGGGTCTTTACCGGAGGATCCAGCAATTCGTGGAGGATTGGCGCAAGAACCAGGCCCAGCAGACGGGGATCACCACTCTTCGGGACGGAGACGTTCTGCGCTCGCTGGTGTTCCTGGCCCGGATGGCACAAAGGCTCCCTGCGAACCGGCCGCGCGGCAGGTCGTTTCTCGCCTTCCTGCGGCGCGCCTTCCCGGCCGCGGCGCGGCAACGCCAGAACCTGGTCGTTCCGGGGCGCTGAGCGGGCAGGGCGCAGCAAGCAGCGCCCCTACGTCCGCCTTAGGCAATCCGGCCCAGGGCCGCGTCCACCATTCCGCTGACCACCTTTACCTTGCGGTTCACGTCCTGAATCGTTCGGGCCAGGTCATCCAGGCCATCGGTAACGCGCTCCTCGATGGGATCCAGTCCGCGCCGCAATGTCCGGGCCGTTCTGCGGATCTTGTTCTCGAACTGGCCCTTGTTCTTCCACCAGAAGTACCCCACGAAAGCCACGCCGGCCATAAGGAAAATCGTCTTCTTGCTCATGCCAACCCTCCGTAGGATGGGACGGGGCCCTGGTGTTGTGTCTCAGAAACAGGTTGACAATGGCGAAGGCAGAAGGCGGAAAGCGGAAGGCAGCAAAACCTGCCGTTTGCCGCCTTCTGCCTCCCGCCTTCCGTCTCCTAAGCGCCACCTCTGAGACACTACCCTACCCCTGACCCTGCGTGTAATTAGATTGCCTCTGGCCCCCCGGAGTCACATCAAACTGCCGGCGGATTCCGGGTTGCCGGCCTCAAACCGGCAGCCTCTGAAATCCGCAATTTGTCCGCCGCGGCGGAAAATCCGGAATTCACTCCCGGGCGCGGGGATAATTGCCCAGAACGTGCAGGAACTCGCTCAGCTCTTTCAGGTGGCGGAGGGCATTCGAGCAGCGCGGCTCTTCCGGGCTGCCCAGGAAGTCCAGATAGAAGAAGTACTCCCAGGGGCGGCCGCGCAACGGACGGGACTCGATCTTGGTCAGGTTGATATCCCGCAGCGCGAACACGGCCAGCGACCGGAACAGGCTTCCCGGCACGTTGGGGGTGGCGAAGACGACCGAAGTTTTGTCGGGGCGTCCCAGGCGGGGCAGCTTGGGCCGCGGTCCTTTGCCGGGCAGCAGGAGGAAGAAGCGCGTGTAATTCTCCTTGTCGTCCTCGATCCCGCGCCTCAAAATGCGGGCCCCGTAAATGCCGGCCGCGGCGGCCGCGGCGATGGCCGCGGCATCCGCCAGGCGCTGCTCCATGATCATCTTGACGCTGCCGGCGGTGTCGTAGAAAGGAACCGGCGGCAGCCTCGGGTTCCGCCGCAAGAAGTTCTGGCACTGGCCCAGGGCCACCGGATGGGAAAAGACGCGCCGAAGCTGCCCGAACTTGACCCCCGGCGCGGCAATCAGGTTGTGGACGATTCGCGCGCGGGTCTCGGCCACGATCGGCAGCCGGTAGCGCAGCAGCAGGTCGTAGTTTTCGTGCACCGAGCCGGCCAGCGTGTTTTCAATCGGCAGCAGTCCGCACTCCACGTCGCGCCGCCGCAGCCGGCGAAAGGCCTCTTCAAAGCTGGCCGACGGCACCAGCTCAATCCTGTCGCCGAGCAGCCTGCGGGCCGCTTCCTCGCTGAAGGCCCCTCGCTCACCCTGAAACGTTACGCGCATCAGCCGCATCATAGCAGGTTGCACCGCCGCTCTCACAGCAGAGGCAAACTGTTCCCCAATTTGCCCGGGCAAGGTAAACTGAAATGTCGCGCCTGGAGCCGCGGAAGAAGCTGTGACGGAATCTTTCTGACTCCCGGGGGCCCGCCTGCTCATCCCTGGAAGAGGCGCGGCCTGGGCAGGCCGGAATGGGCCGCGGGAGGCGGTTGCCAGGAGTGGGAGAGGCACATGAGCAAAGCGCCAGACAATATCGGCCTGCACCGCTACGCGGTGATTACCGCGATCTCCACCTTTTGCCTGATCATCGCCGGCGCGCTGGTTACCAGCAACGACGCCGGCTTGTCTGTTCCCGATTGGCCGCTCTCATACGGCAAGCTAATGCCCCCCATGGTGGGCGGGATCTTTTATGAGCACGGTCACCGGATGATTGCCGGCGGGGTCGGGTTGCTGACCATCGGCCTGGTCGCCTGGCTGTTCCGGAGCGAACCGCGGCGCTGGGTGCGCCACTTGGGGGTAGCCGCGCTGGCGGCGGTTGTGCTTCAGGGGTTCCTGGGCGGCATCACCGTGCTGCTGTACCTGCCGCCGGTGATTTCCATCGCGCACGCCAGCCTCGCCCAGTTCTTCTTCTGCTGCGCGGTGGGCCTGGCGATCGTTACTTCGCCAAAGTGGCGGCAGTCGGAAGGACAAGGTCTGGCGGAGAGCGCCCTGAGCGACCGCATCCCGCTGTTCCACCTGGCAGCCGGAGCCGCCGCCGCCGTCTACCTGCAACTGATCCTGGGCGCGGCCATTCGCCATCCGATTCTGGGCCTTCTGCCGCATGTGTTCTTTGCTGGTGTGGTGGCCAGCGTCGGGTTGGCAGCGGCGTTTCGCGCCCTGAAGCACCACGCCGACCGCGCCGAGTTGCGGCGGCCGGCTCTGGCGCTGGGCGTGCTTCTTTTTATCCAGATGATTCTTGGCACCGCGTCCTACCTGGCGAAGTATGCGCGCCAGGACGCGCAGCCGCTGCCGTTCACGATCGTGATTACGACGGCACACGTGGCCTGCGGCGCCCTGATCCTGGCCGCGGCGCTGTCGCTGGCGCTGTGGTCGCGGCGGCTGCTCGGCGCCCTGGGGCGCCCGGTGCCCGTTCTGGCCCCCGCCGCGGAAGGAAGCGTCAAGTGCTGACGAACGTGGTGCCGGGGCTGGGTTTCGGCCTGCCCGAATCGGGCATGCCCGAATCGGGCGTGCCGGGCGCCAGGCCCGGCGCTGCCGCTGACTGAACAATGGCACTGCAGGCTGCGAAATCGACGACGGCTGCCGCGGGGCTGAACCTCGCCTCGCTGGCCGACTACCTGCAGCTCTCCAAACCGGAAGTCACGGCGCTGATCCTGGTGGCCACGGGAGCGGGCTTTTACGCCGGCTCGGCGGGCAGTCTGCAGCCGGCGCTGATGGCCCACACCCTGGTGGGCACGCTGCTGACCGCGGTGGGCACCGCGGCGCTGAACCAGTACCTGGAACGCGACGTGGACGCGCGCATGGCCCGCACCCGGGGGCGTCCGCTGCCGGCGGGCCGCATGGCGCCGGCGCGGGCGCTGGCCTTCGGCCTGCTGACCGGCACCGCCGGCGTGGCCCACCTGGCATGGTTCGCCAATGGGCTGGCGGCGCTGCTGGCCTTCTTGACCATGGCCAGCTACCTGCTCCTCTACACGCCTCAGAAGCGGCGCAGCCCCTCCTGCACCACGCTGGGCGCGCTGCCCGGCGCCGTGCCGCCCTTGATCGGCTGGGCGGCGGCGGCCGGCCGTCTCGACCCCGGCGCCTGGATCCTTTACGCCGTGCTGTTCCTCTGGCAGTTTCCCCACTTCATGGCCATCGCCTGGATCTACCGTGAGGACTATCAGCGCGCCGGAATCCGGATGCTGCCGGTGGTCGAACCGGACGGCCGGGGCACGGCGCGCCAAGTCCTGTGGACCGCGGGCGCGCTTATCCCCGTCAGCCTGCTGCCTTCGCTGATGGGCATGGCCGGGCCGCTCTACGCGGTGGCCGCCTTGCTGTTGGGCGTGGCGTTTTTGTATTGCGCGTGGCGCATGGCCAGCCGGCGCACGGTGGCCGAGGCACGCCGCCTGCTTCATGCCTCGGTGATCTACTTGCCGCTGCTATACGCCTTTCTGCTGGTTTAGGCTGTAGGCCGCACCCTGCAGGCTACAGCCCACAGCCTACAGCCTAAGATGTGGCCGACGATCAATGCTTCGCTGAACGCTCTGAGCGCCGCCCTGCTACTCACCGGCTTTTTCTTCATCCGCGCCAGGCGCGTGAAGCAGCATCGGGCAATGATGCTGGCGGCCTTTGCCGTCTCCACCGTTTTCCTGTTTTCCTACCTGGCCTACCACTACCAGGCCGGCGCGATCCGCTTCCAAAAAACCGGATGGATTCGCCCCGTCTATTTTTCCCTTCTGCTCTCGCACACTCTCCTGGCTGCCGCCGTGGTCCCGCTGGCGCTGGTCGCGCTGGCGCGGGCGCTACGGGCCAATTACGAGCGGCACAAGGCGGTGGCGCGCTGGGCGCTGCCCGTCTGGCTTTACGTCTCGCTCTCGGGCGTGGCCGTCTACCTGATGCTGTATCGTCTGTAGGTGCCAGGTGTCAGGTTCCAGGTGTCAGGTCCAGGACGCCGCGTCTGGCTGGAAGCTGAAAGCTGATAGCTGATAGCTGACAGCTACGTGGCCGGTTGCTGGATGAAGGCGGCCAGCACCGCGTCCTCGTTGGGAATCTCCCGGATGCCAACCTCCCCCAGCCCGACCACCATGTGCGAAATCGACTGCCAGGCGAACAGCGCCATCCCGGCCAGCACCGCCGCCAGGACAATTCTCTTGACCATCATCAACCCCCTCTATTTGACTCGCCGATTCTAGCAGACGCCGCGGTAGCATGTAGGGGCGCCCGCAGGGGCCGCCCCTACATGCTTGGAGGAACCACCGAATGGACAGACGCGAATTCCTGAAAACCACCGCCGCCGGCGCCGTGTCGCTGGCGGCCGGCGCTGCGGAGGCGGCCGCGCGCCCCAACATCATCTTCATCCTGGCCGACGATCTCGGCTACGGCGATCTCGGTTGCTATGGCCAGCAGCGCATCAAGACCCCGAATCTCGATCGCCTGGCCGCCGAAGGCATTCGCTTCACCCAGGCCTACTCCGGGGCCACGGTGTGCGCGCCGTCCCGCTGCTGCCTGATGACCGGGAAACACGGCGGCCACGCCACGGTGCGCGGCAACAAGCGGCCGGAGGTCGGGTTGCGCCCCGATGAGGCGACGCTTCCGGCACTGCTCAAGAAGGCCGGCTACAGGACCGCGCTGTCCGGCAAGTGGGGACTGGGCGGGCCCTCAACGCGCAGCATGCCCAACCAGAGAGGCTTCGACGAGTTCTTCGGCTACCTGGACCAGCTTCATGCCCACAACTCCTATCCGGAGCACCTCTGGCAGAACGAAGAGGAAGTGTTTCTGACCGAGAACTGGTTCAACCGCAGGAAGAAGTTCGCGCCCGACCTGTTCACCGAAAAAGCGTTGGAGTTCGTCAAGCGCCGCGAGAGCCGGCCGTTCTTCCTTTACCTGGCCTATACCGTGCCCCATGCCGATAACGAACTGGGAGCGTTCCAGGGCAACGGCATCGAGGTGCCCAGCGACGAGCCCTACAGCAACGAAAACTGGCCGCAGGCGGAGCGGAACTTCGCCGCGCTGGTAACGCGCATGGACCGCGACATCGGCACGCTGATGGCGGCGCTCGGCGACGGCGGCATCGATCGAAACACGCTGATCGTTTTCTCCAGCGACAACGGGCCGCACCGCGAGGGAGGCCACGATCCCGACTATTTCTCCAGCCGCGGGCCGCTGCGCGGCATCAAGCGCGACTTGTATGACGGCGGCATCCGCATGCCGTTCCTGACCCGCTGGACGGGCCGCATCCGCGGCGGGCAGGTTTCCAACCAGGTGCTGGCCTTCTGGGACATCCTGCCGTCGCTCGGCGAGCTGGCCGGCGTCCCGCGGCCCGCCTCCCTCGACGGCATCTCGGTGCTGCCCGCATTGCTGGGCGAGCGGCGCGTCGAGCACCCGCCGCTGTACTGGGAATTCCACGAGCGCGGGTTTTCCCAGGCGGTTCGATTCGGTGATTGGAAAGCGGTCCGCAACAACCCGCAGAAACCGATCGAGCTGTATGCCCTGGAAACCGACATCGGCGAGAAGAACGACGTGGCGGCCGGGAATGCGCCGGTGGCGCAGAAAGCAGCCGAGCTGATGAAATCGCTGCGCGTCGATTCGCCGGAGTTCCCGGTGCGGGGAGCGTAGTGCGATTAACCACAAAGGCACAAAGACACGAAGGCACGAAGAACCGCGGACTCAGCAGGGGATTCCTTCGTCGGTCCGGTGGAAGAGGCGGAAGCCGCAGCGAGGGCAAGGCGGCACCGTCTCGCCTGCTCGCACGGCGATGATGTGGCCGCACTGGTCGCATCGGTAGTTGGCGTCCGCGGGCGCGCGCTGAAAGCTGGCGATACGGTCCTCAGTCATCGGTTATTGCGGCTTCGGTTTTTCCGGCGGCTTCTCGGGAGCCGGCTGGCTCTGCTCGTGCGCTGAAAACTGTGAACCGGTAGACTTCGCCAGCTTCACCGTATGGGTGAACTCCTTCCCGCTGATCTGGAATTCCTCCCCGACGGTCTGAAAGCCGGAGGCGATCACCTGCAGGCGCACCTTGCCCGGAGGCATTTCCGGCAGGTCGGCAACCCCCTTGCTGCTGGTCTTGGTATTCCACTCGGCGCGGACCTTCTTCACGTACATCTTTGATCCGCTGACAAAAGTCACGGTGATGGAGGCCTTGGGCACCGGCCGGTCTTTCGGGTCCAGCACGACGATCGACAGCTTGGTCATCTCCTTCTGGGCCAGGGCCGGCAGGCACGCCAGCAGCAGCGCCGCCACCAACAGCAAAACCGAAAGCTTTCTGGCAGGCATGGCAGTTGTTCCCATTGTACGCCAAAAGCGCCCGGGAGGGAGGCCGGAGGCGCAAGGCAGTAGGAGGCAGCCGCCTCTACCATCTTGCCAAATGGCATGCCCCTGTTGATCTTGTAGTAACACCACCAGGAGGCGTGCCTTGGGCATCGTAATCCGAAGCGCCCAGAACTGCTCCGAGGCTCCGGGCGGCGATGACTTGGACTTAGGCAGTTTCTCAAAAACAGACAGTGTCCTCAGCCTGCGTCTGGGGCCATGGCCCGGATCTCCTTCTGATCATTAGGAAAGGACCGCCGCACGCCTGTCTCTATCTTGGAACTTCGGATGCACTGACTCAAAGTGGAACGCAGGACCACTTTAGGGTGAGTCCGCGAGATGTCAATGGCGGCGCTTTCCAGCACGGTTCTGTTAAGGAGACCTAATGGACGAAACCGGCGAGATTTTTGCTTCCGTTCCATCTCTCAGGACGGGAATGTGGGAACGGGTAGTGGCGAGAAGCGGGTCAGGGTGGGTTCCGGTCGGCGTCGGCATCGCTGTCGTCATTTTCACCCTCTGCCTCTGGCGCGCGCTGGACAGGCATGACCGGCAGCGGATCGAGCGGATCGAAGCGTCCGGCGTCACCGCCGTTCAGGAGGTGCTGCTCGGCCAGTTCGACGCGCGACTGCGTGCCTTGCTTGGCATGGCCCGCCAGTGGGAACAGGAAGGCCGCCCAACCCCGGAACGATTCAAGTCAGACGCCATTCTCTTCATGGCCTACAACCCAGGTTGTCAGGCCATCGAGTGGATCGATCCCAATCTTCGCGTTCAACTTGTCGTTCCCGAAGAAAGAGGTGGACAGAACCGAAACATTGACGCGGCTGCCGACCTCTACCATAGAGGGCTGCTGGAACGCGCGCGCGACAGCCACCGTCCCGTCTTCTCCCGGCAACTCGTTTCTCGGGATGGGCGGTCGAACCCCCGTATTTATGTTCCTGTCCGTAGCGGGCGGCAGTTCGAAGGTTTCATAGCAGCCGCGTTCGACATCCGGCAATTGTTCGACGCCGTGCTGCGCGAACACCTGACGCGCTCGTTTTCGGTCGCCGTTTTGTTGGACGGGCAAGAGTTGTACGGAAACTACGCGGCCGGCGAAGAGAAAGATCGCGCCGCCGCGCACGAGAAGACGGTGGACATCCTCGGTGTGCCTTGGGTGCTCTGCGTGTGGCCCAAGCCCTGGCTGCGCGCGGAGATGGCTTCACGCCTGGACTACGCGGTGCTGGCCACCGGCCTGCTGGCGGCCCTGCTGCTGGCCTCGTTGATCCATCTTGCCCAGCAGGCCCGCAAGCGTGCCCGGCTGGTGGAGGCGGCCAACCATGAACTGGTGACTGGAATCGCCGAACGGCGCCGGGCCAGGGCAGCGTTGCAGGCCAGCGAAGAGCGGTTCCGGGAATTGTTTGAGGAAGCGCCGGTCGCCTATCACGAAATCGATCGTGGCGGCATTTTGCGGCGAACGAACCGCGCCGAGTGTGAACTGCTGGGCTACGCGCCCGAGGAGCTGCTGGGCCGGCCGGTATGGGATTTGGTCGTCCCTGAAACGCGCGAGGCCGTCCGTGCGGCCATTGCCGGCAAATTCGCGCGCCCCTACCAACCGGTTCCCTTCCGGCGCGAATGGAACCAGCGGGACGGCGGCCGTTTGACCGTGGAGATCCATGAACGCCTGATTCTCGATTCCCAGGGCAACGTGGCCGGAATCCGTTCCGCGCTGCTGGACATTACCGAACGGCACCAGGCGGAGCAGGCATTGCACCGCCAAACACTCGCATTGCAGGCCGCCAATGCGCAGCTCGACATGCGCAGCAGGCTCCTCCATGTTTTTCTGGCCAGCAGCGACGAGGAAATGTACTCGAACTGCCTGGACATTATTCTTGATGTTTTGAAAAGCGACCTGGGCGTGTTCGGATATGTGGACGAGGAGGGTTCCCTGGTTTGCGCGTCTATGACGCGACGGGTCTGGCAGCAGTGCCAGATCGCAGACAAGAAATTGATCTTCCCGCGACAAACGTGGGCTGGCCTGTGGAAACGGGTGCTGTTGGAGCAGAAAAGTCTCTACAAGAACGGACCTCACCAAGTGCCCGACGGCCACATCAAGCTGTCCTGTTCGTTGGGGACACCCATCGTCCACCAGGGACGGCCGATCGGCTTGCTGCTCGTGGCCAACAAAGAAACGGGCTACAACGAAGAGGATCGGGAGCTTCTGGAAAGCATCGCTTCCATTCTCGCGCCGGTCCTCAGCGCCAGGTTGCAGAGAGACAGCGAAGCGAGAGAGAGGCAAAAGGCGGAGGCGCAACTGGAGAGGGCCAGGGAGGTCGCCGAAGCCGCCAGCCGCGCCAAGAGCGAGTTCCTGGCCAACATGAGCCACGAGATTCGCACCCCCCTCAACGGCGTTATTGGAATGACCGAACTGGTGCTGGACACCAACCTGACCCGCGAGCAGCGCGAGTATCTGCGTCTGGCCAAGACCTCAGCTCATTCACTGCTGGCGCTGCTGAACGACATCTTGGATTTCTCCAAGATCGAAGCGGGCAAGCTGGAGCTGGAGCAAGTTGATTTCAGCTTGCGCGACGCGCTTGGGGAGACGGTGAAGACTTTGGCATTGCGAGCCCATCAGAAAGATTTGGAACTGGCCTGCCATATCCCGCCGGAGGTGCCGGACAGGCTGGTGGGCGACCCGGCCAGACTGCGCCAAGTGGTGGTGAACCTGGTGGGGAACGCCGTCAAGTTCGCAGACCGGGGCGAGGTCATCCTGCACGCCTCGGTGGAGGCGCAGACAACCGACAGCGTCCGTCTACACTTTGCGGTGACCGATTCCGGGATTGGCATCCCTCCTGAAAAACAGGCGGGGGTCTTCGAGGCCTTTTCCCAGGCCGACAGCTCAACCACGCGCAAGTACGGCGGCACGGGGCTGGGACTGGCGATTTCCGCCCGCCTAGTGGGGTTGATGGACGGCCGCATCTGGCTGGAGAGCGATGTCGGCCGCGGCAGCACGTTCCACTTCACTGTCGGCTTCGGCATACCGGCGGCGCGGCCGGCCGAGAGCGGCTCCGCCCTTGAGGACTTGCGCGGCCTCCCCGTGCTGGTGGTTGACGACAACTCGACAAATCGTCTGATCCTTAAAGAAATGCTGGCCAACTGGCAGATGACTGCCACCCTGGCCGAGGGTGGACGCCAAGCCCTCGATTTGATCGAGAAGGCCAGGCTCGCCGGAGTCTCCTATCGGCTGATCCTGCTGGATTCCCACATGCCCGGGATGGATGGATTTACGCTGGTTGAGCACATCCGGCGGAAGCGTGAACTGGGCGGGGCAATCATCATGATGCTGACCTCCGATGGTCAGCGGGGCGATGCCCAGCGCTGCCGGCAGTTAGACATCAGCAGGTACTTGACCAAGCCGATCACTCAATCGGAGTTGCTGGACGCCATCCTGAATGAGATCGGCAACCGGCGGTCGGCCGAGTCACCGATGGCCGCCGAGGCCCACCCGAACCATGGCGCAGGCGCAGGACGGCCGGCCCGGCGCCTACGTATCCTCGTCGCCGAAGACAACGAAGTCAACCAAGCCTTGACGGTTCGGCTCCTCCAAAAGCGGGGACATGCGGCGGTTCTGGCCGCTAACGGGAAAGAGGCTCTGGTGGCCCTGGCGGCCCTTCCGGGCCAGTTCGATGCTGTTCTCATGGACGTGCAAATGCCGGAAATGGACGGACTGGCGGCCACGGTCGAGATTCGCCGCCGCGAGCAGGGAACCGGCCTGCATGTCCCGATCATCGCCATGACGGCCAACGCCCTGAAGGGCGACCGGGAGCGCTGTCTATCGGCCGGAATGGATGGGTACGTCTCCAAGCCCATCCGGAGGGCAGAGCTGTTCGAGGCCATCGAAGGGGTGCTGCCGCCGGCCGGCCGTTCCGAGAGTACGGACGCCGTGCCCGAACCGGCCGACCCTGTCGTGGACAAGCCGGCGGTTCTGGCGTCGTTCGATGGCGACCAGGAGCTGATGGAGGAAAGCGCTCAGATCCTGCTCAACAGCCTCCCGCGGCGTCTGGGCGCCATCCGGGCAGCGGTGAGCGAAGGCGACCCGGCCACCTTGCAGGCTGCCGCCCATTCCTTCAAAGGCGCGGTCGGCTATTTCTGCCCGCCGGCGCAAAAGACGGCCCAGGAACTGGAAACCATGGGACGCCAGCGCTCGCTGGACAAGGCCGCAGAGATTTACGAGAGGCTGGAGCGGCAAATCGCGCTCCTGCAGCCCGCTCTCGCCGAGCTGGTCACCGGGGTCGGCTCGCAACCTGAGGCGCCGCGGCCGTTCGTAGGAGGATAACCATGAGCATGACTACTGTGGAACCGCGCTTGGTGAAAACGCCACCTCTCGTCGTCGGGATGCCGCGCGCCAAACGGCAGGCCGGCCCGCACTGGAACGACCGTACGATTCTCCGCATAGTCCGGGAGGCAAGCCTGCTTCCTGAACAACGGATCGCCGCCGCTATCCAGAGCGCGGAGTTGGAGTCCAGGCCGGTGGCGGAAATCCTGTTGGCGGAAACGGGAATCACGGAGGAAGTCCTGACTCGGGCGCTGGCGAAAATCTTACACCTGCCGTTCGTCGGCTTGGCCGCCATGACGCTTGACCCGGAAGCGATTGCTTCGGTGCCCGAAGAGTTGTGCCGAAAACACACCTGCCTGCCGGTGCGGAAGGATGCCGGGGCCGGAGCCGGGCCCCAAACACAGCGCCCGACGATGCTGGTAGCCATGGCCGATCCCACGGATCTGGGCGCCGTGCACGACATGGAATTTGCCAGCGGCTGTTCCATCAGGCCGATCCTTGCCACGCCCACTGAGATTCGGGACGCCCTGGACCGGCATTGCTCACCCGAGAAGTGGCTGCGCAACTTCCTTGCCAACGTCAGCGACAGCGAAGGCGTGAAGCTGTTGACGGCCGAAGCTGGCGAGGAACAGGCCGAGCCCAGCCCCGCGCAGAGCAAGGCGCCGGCGGTGAAAATGGTCAACCTGATCATTCAACACGCCATCCAGGAGGGCGCCAGCGACATCCATGTCGAACCTAACGTGAACGACATGCTGGTCCGCACGCGCCACGAGGGCATGTTACGCGAGTTCCTGAGGGTGCCTAAATGGCTGCATGAGCCCCTGGTATCTCGCCTCAAGATTCTCGCCCACCTGGACATAGCCGAACGGCGCCGTCCCCAGGACGGCCGCATCCGGGTGTCTTTCGAGGACCGCGAAATCGATTTGCGGGTGGCGACCCTGCCCACCTATTTCGGCGAAAAAGTGGTTCTGCGGATTTTGGACGGTTCGCGCCAGCTTCCCTCTCTGGAGGCCATGTGTGCCGAACCGGCCCACGTGGAAATCATCCGCAATGCCGCCAGCCAGCCGCAGGGCATGATTCTGGTCACCGGCCCCACGGGGAGCGGCAAAACCACCACTCTGTACGCCATCCTCAATGAGCGCCGGAACCCGGGCGTGAACATCGTGACCGTCGAAGACCCCATCGAGCTTCAGTTGCCGGGCATCAACCAAGTGCAAGTCAACCAGAAGGCGGGGGTGACGTTTGCCACGTGTCTGCGCTCCATCCTGCGTCAAGACCCCAACATCATCCTCATCGGCGAGATTCGGGATTTGGAAACGGGTGAGATCGCCTTCCACGCGGCGGCCACCGGGCACCTGGTGATGTCCACGCTGCACACCAACAGCACACTGGCCACCGTCTCCCGGCTGTTCGATCTTGGACTCGATCCCTATATCGTCTCGTCTTGTGTCAACCTGATTCTCGCCCAGCGACTGATCCGCCGGATCTGCGGCCAGTGCCGCGAGGAATACACCCCTGCGGCCGACGTTCGGGCCCGGTTGCGCTTGCAGGATGCCGGTTTCCGGTTTTCTCGCGGCCGCGGCTGTGCCGCATGCGGGCAAACCGGCTACAGCGGCCGCATCGCCGTCCAGGAACTCCTGCGCATGACTCCTCAGCTCCAGGAACTGATCAACCGCAAGGCCTCGGAGGGAGAACTGCGAAGGGTAGCCATTGCCACCGGTACGCAATTCCTGCTGGACCAAGCCCTGGAAAAGGTGAAGCAGGGCGTCACCACCGTGGAAGAAGTGCTGCGCGTGATCCAGTTGAATGAGGAGCAGCAGGCACTTGCCTGCCCGCGGTGCCAGACCTGCGTCGGGGCGGACTTCACTTTCTGTCCCAATTGCCTGTTCGCCGTGCGGACCATGTGCCAGTCGTGCGGCCAGGAGATGAAGCCCGAGTGGCGCGCTTGCCCTTACTGCCGGACGCCGGGCTGCGAATCCGCGCCGGCGCCGGCGTGCACGCCGCCCCCGGCTGCGCCGGGAGCCAACGAGCCTCTCGCCCCCGGCCAAGCCGGCCAGTTACCCCCGCCGGCCTGCCAGAGCGCCCCGGTAAAGCGGCCGCGCATTCTGGTTGTCGACGACGATGAGCTATGCCGCTACGTGGCGGTGAAAGCTCTCCGCGGCCTTCCCAATGCCGATATCTTCGAAGCCGCCACCGGGGAGGAAGCACTGGAGTTGGTCGACAGCCTTCGGCCCGACCTTCTGATTCTTGATGTGATGATGCCGGGTATGAGCGGGTTCGAGGTGTGCCAGAAGCTGCGCAGCAATCTGCCGACCGCCTTCATTCCAATCCTCATGCTCACGGGGACAGTCGATGAGGGCAGCCGCACCAAAGGCTTTCTGGTCGGGACCGACGACTACATGGGCAAACCCTTCTCTGTTCCTGAGCTTCACGCCCGGGTTTCACGGCTCCTGCGCCGCACCTACGGCATATAGGAACGTGCCCGAGTAAGCACCCCCGGCGGCCTTGTCCACAACGCGCACTACCCGACCGACAGCACGCGGAAGCATCCGGTTTCGATGGTGCGGGCAAGAGCCTACACCCCACGGCCTACAGCCGTTTATCCGTGTTCATCCGTGTGCATCCGTGGTTAATTAGAAAGCTATGGGATTCGCCACTGACGCCATTCACATCGGGCAGGAACCGGATCCGGCCACCGGGGCCATTGTGACGCCCATCTACCAGACGTCCACATTCGTACAGGAAGGGTTGGGCCGGCACAAGGGGTATGAATACGCGCGCTCGCGCAATCCGACGCGCGATGCGCTGGAGCGCAACCTGGCGGCGCTGGAGGGCGGCGCGGGGGCGCTGGCGTTCGCCTCCGGCATGGCCGCCATCAACGCCGCGCTCAGCGTTTTCAGCCGCGGCGACCACGTGGTGTGCACGCGGGGCGCCTATGGCGGCACGCTCCGCCTGTTCAACTCCGTGCTTACCCGGTTTGGGCTGGAGTTCACCTACGCCGACACCGGCTGCCTGGCCGAGGCGGAGAAGGCGCTGCGGCCCGACTCGCGGCTGCTTTACGTGGAAACGCCCACCAATCCGCTGATGGCCCTCAGCGATCTGCGCGCCGCCGCGGACCTGGCCCGCTCGCGCGGGCTGTTGCTGGCGGTGGACAACACCTTCATGAGCCCTTACTTCCAGCGCCCGCTGGCGCTCGGCGCCGACATCGTCATCCACTCCACAACCAAATATCTCAACGGGCACAGCGACGGGATCGGCGGCGCCGTCGTCGTGGCGGCCGGACGGGAAGATCTGCTGCGGCGCTTGAAGTTCATACAAAACGCCGCCGGGGCGATTCTGGGGCCCATGGATAGCTGGCTGGTGCTGCGCGGCGTCAAGACCCTGGCGGTCCGCATGCGCCAGCACAACCAGAACGCCATGGCCGTGGCCGCATGGCTGAGCAGTAATGCCCACGTCGCCCGCGTCTATTACCCCGGCCTCCCCAGTCATCCGCGGCACGAGCTGGCCCGGCGGCAGATGAGCGGATTCGGCGGGATGATCGCCTTTGAATTGCACTCCTTCGAGGCCGTTGGCGCGATGCTTGGGCGCCTGCGCCTTTGCTCGCTCGGCGAAAGCCTGGGCGGAGTGGAAACGCTGGTGTCCCATCCGGCCACCATGAGCCACGTCTCGCTGACGCCCGAAGAGCGGGCCGCACTCGGCATCAGCGACCGGCTGCTGCGAATCTCGGTGGGCATCGAGGACGTGGAGGATATAATTGGCGATTTGGACCAAGCGCTGAGCTAGGGCCGCAGCCGCAGATTGCGCAGATTACACAGATTAATCGGTGAAATCGGCGCAATCTGCGGCTCAGTCTCCGGCCTTGAGGCAATCGGAGAGCCAGGCCAGGTAGTTCTCGGCGCCCTGTTCGATGGGCACGGCGACGATCTCGGGAACCTGGTAGCTGTGCAGCCGCTGCACTTCGGCGCGCACCTGCTCGAACAGAGCGCGGCTGGTTTTCACCAGCAGCAGGCACTCGGCGCTGTCTTCGACCTTTCCTTCCCAGCGGTAGATGGAGCGAACCTGGGGGACGATGTTGACGCAGGCGGCCAGGCGGTTCTCCACCAGCGCCCGGGCGATTACTTCGGCTTCGGCCACGTTGGCGCTGGTCACAAAGACGATTAACTTATCACTCACGGCGAAATCGTACCATGAGCGAAATCAAGTTCGGCACTTCCGGATGGCGGGCGATCATCGCCGACGACTTCACCTTGGCCAACGTGCGCCGGGCGGTGGAGGGCATCTCCCGCTACGTCGTCGCCCATCACGGCGAGGGCGTTCCGTCGCTGGTCATCGGGCGCGACCCGCGCTTTCTGGGCGAGACGGCCGTGCAGCTCGCGGTCCAGGTGGCATCCTCCTACGGTATTCATTGCCTGGTGTCGGAGGAAGCGGCGCCGACGCCGGCCATTTCCGTCGAGATCCGGCGGCGCCACACCGACGGCGGCATCAATTTCACCGCCTCGCACAACCCCGCCGAATGGAACGGGATAAAGTACTCGACTCCCGATGGCGCGCCGGCCCTGCCCGAGGTGACGCACGAAATCGAGCGCTTGATTCGGGAAAGTGGTGACAGGCCTCCCGGCCTGTCCGGCCAACCGGGCAAGATTGAATCCATCGACCTGCATCCCCCTTACCTTGCCGACATCCGCGCCAAAGTAGACCTGGAGGTCATTCGCAAGGCCGGGCTGAAACTCGCTGTGGATCCGTTCTATGGGGCCGCCCGCGGCTATACCGACCGCCTGCTGCGCGAGGCCGGCATCCCGGTGGTGGTGATCCACGACCACCGCGACGTGTTGTTCGGCGGCCACCCGCCGGAGCCCTCCGACGAGCGG
>JAPKYU010000458.1 GCA_026394175.1 Acidobacteriota bacterium
AGAAGGCAGGAGCCGCACGTCCAGCGTGAACGGGGCGGGGGAGTCGGACGGGAGCATAGTACCGGCGAAGCATCCGAACAAAAGCGGGGAACCGCCAGCGGAGGATGTGGAGGGAAGGCGCCCGGCCAAGGAGAACATGGGGAAACCCAGCATGCCCCGAACCCAGGGTCGGGTCGGCGTGTCACCGGGGTTGACTCGTGTGCGGGAAGCAGCACGACAGGCAATCCGAGCGTGCGCTTCGACGCCAGACATCCGAGGCAAGAGCCGTGTGCGGTAGTTCCGCTCGCACGGATCTGTGCGGGGGGCGCCGGGTAACCGGCGTTCCTACCGCGACAGGCAGAAGGCAGGGCTTCTGCCTCCTGCTTGCTGCCTCCTGCTTTCCGCCCTCGAGAGCGTGCGTCCCCGGTCTTTTTGATAACCTGCCCCGCCCGTTTACGCGTACACTAAACAGAGTCGGCGAGTGGAATCGCAACCTGGGCGATCCACCAAAAAACTGAGAAGCTGTGAAAGAGTCATTCGGGCGGCATCAGCGGCGGTTGTAGCGGCGACCTTCAGGTCGCCATTTCAATCGTTTGGCGGCGCAGATGGCGGTCCAAAGACCGCCGTCACAGACCTTCGCCTCTCCCTGGCCGTGAAAGAATCTTCGCAGGCGGTGAAGAGTTTAAAGCTGAGGACTACGGGGGGGGGGGGTGCATGGGAGCAACAGGGTCGCGGGAGGGGGAACATCAACCTGGGTGGAGCGAGCGGGACCTCCGGGGCTTCGCGGATTTGTGGGAAGCACTGGGGCCGCATCACGATGCCATCTGGGAGAAGATCATCGCGGCGGTGGGCGGGGGCGATGAGCGCGATTTGCGCCGCTGGGCCAAGGAGACCCGCGAATTGCGCCGCAAGGCGCTGCAGGAAGGCGACTGGGCGCCATTCCTGGCGAAGCTGCGGGAGCGGGGAGCGGCTTACGCCGAGGCCACCGCCCCCTTCTCCGACTGGTTGGAGGTGCAGGCGGCCTTGCGCGACAGCCTGGTCCCGTTGATCGAGCAGACCTACCGCGACTGCCCGGACAAGCTGGCTTCCGCCCTTCATGGGTTCGGCAGATTCAGCGAAACGGCGGCCGCCACGCTCTGTACGTCCTATGTGGCGGCCAAGGAAGAAATCATCAGCCGCCAGCAGGAGACCTTGCGGAGCAGCGAGGAGCGGCTGGCCGGCATCATTTCCTCGGCCATGGACGCCATCATCACGCTCGACTCGCGCCAACGGATCGTGCTGTTCAACCGCGCGGCCGAAATAACTTTCCGTTGCCCCGCCGGCCAGGCCATGGGGCAAGCGCTGGACCGCTTCCTGCCCGCGGCGCTGCGCGAGGCGCATCGCCAGCACGTCGACGAGTTCGGGAAAACGGGGGTAACCAGCCGGAGCATGGGCTCGCCCAGGATCCTCAGCGCTGTGCGCGCCGACGGCGACGCCTTCCTGATCGAGGCCACCATCTCTCAAGTGGAGGCGGGCGGCGAGAAATACTACACCGTGATTCTTCGGGACATCACCGAGCGGCGGCGCGCCGAGCAACGCCTGGTCACGCAACAAGCCGTGACCCGCATCCTCGCCGAATCCCAGGACATCGCAGTAGCGGCCACCGGGATTCTGCAATCCGTCTGCGAGAGCCTGTGCTGGGAGGTGGGTGCGGTGTGGACCCCAGACCCGGAACAGCAGGTGCTCTGCTGCGCCCAGTTGTGGCACTTGCCCGAGCGCCAGGCGCCCAACTTCGAGGCCGAATCGCGCCGGCGCGTCTTCATGCCCGGAGAGGGGCTTCCGGGACGCGTCTGGGCTTCCGGCCGGCCGGCCTGGATCCCCGACGTGCTTCAGGACGGCAACTTCCCGCGCGCCCCGCTGGCGGCCGGCGAAGGGCTGCACGCCGCCTTCGCCTTTCCCATCCTGCTGGGCAGTCAGGTTCTAGGCGTCATGGAGTTTTTCAGCCGCGCCATCCAGGCGCCCGACGAACAACTATTGCGGATGATGGCGGCGGTGGGCAGCCAGATCGGGCAGTTCATGGAGCGCCGGCGGGCCGAGGCGGAGGTCCGCCGCCAGCAGGCCGCCATCCGCGAGCTATCCACGCCGGTCCTGCAGGTGCGCGACCGCCTGCTGATTGTTCCCATGATCGGCCTGATCGACGCCGCCCGCGCGCGCCAGATGACCGAGCAGTTGCTGGCCGCTGTCCGCCGCCAGCGTGCCGGCGTGGTGGTGATCGACATTACCGGGGTGGCGGCCATGGATTCCGCCGTAGCCAACCACCTGGTCAACACGGTTGAGGCCGCCCGGTTGCTGGGCGCACGGGTGATCGTCAGCGGTATTTCCACGGCCATCGCCGGCACCCTGGTGCAGATCGGCGTGGATCTGGGCAAGCTGGTTACCATGGGGGACTTGCAGCGCGGTATCGAGGAGGCCAACCGGTTCCTGGGCGTGGAAGTGGTGAGTATCGACCGGAAAAAGGCGGCGCCGCCCGCCGCCGCCCCCGGCCCTCGCGCCCCCAAGCCCTCGGCCGGCTCCCGCCAACCGGAAGGCAAGGGCAGCGACTCTGCGCGTGGAGGCGAAACGCCCCTGCCGCGCAAGCGGTCGGCGTAGTCCGGGGAACTCAGCCGTCCCAGCGAAAAATTGTCAACCCGGTGTGTCTATCCGTGGCGAAGTCCGGTTCGCCAGGCGCCAAAAAAATGAAATTTTTCTCTTGCATTCCGAAAAACACTGCGGTATAAGAATCTTACCCACCAAGCGGGGGGCAGGCTTATCTCGCCTAACCAGACTTGACCGCTGCCTGCCCCCCCATCTTTTCCCGCCAGCGCGGGACTCTTGTCACATTGGCCGGGCGCCGGTGTCTTGCAGGCCGGCATCGATGCCGCCATCTGCGCCGGTGCTCGCCTCGCGATGGCGACTCCGCCAAGGGGGGCGCCGCTACATTCTCATTTCGGTGGCAGGCCTCCGGCCTGTCCCGCCCCGAGTCATCCACCGAGTACCTGGTTCAATCTTTCGACCAGGGGGGCCAGATCACGCGATACCACGTCCCAAACCAGATCGAAATCGACATGCAGGTAATCGTGCACCACGCGATGGCGCATGCCGACAATGGCCGCCCACGGGATTTCGGGATGGACGGCTCGGAAATCGCCTGAGGTCTTGCGTGCTGCTTCGCCGATGGTTTGCGGGAGGTGGGCAAGAGCGAGCTGAAGCGCTTCGTCCCCGTCGTAGTCGGCGCGGGTTTTGCCCTCGGCCAGTCTCAGTGCCCTGCGCGCAAGGTCGAGCATCTGGCGGAGGTAAACGAGATCATCCTTCTGCAAACTGGACCTCAGCTTCCGCAAGCACGCGGTCGCGAATGTGGCGATTCAGGTATTTGGGGTTGACCAAGTCAGCGCGGTGGCCGGCGCAAAGGCGCGATAGCTCTTCCTCCAGCTCGTGGATCCCTATCATGCCCGGCCGGTGCTCGGGGTCGAATTCAACGAGCATGTCCACGTCGCTATCAGGCCGAAAATCATCGTGGAGAGCGGAACCGAATAGGGACAGTCGACGGATATGGGAATGCCGACAAATCTGCGCCAGTTTTCCGCGATCGAGCGTGAGGTGCGGGCTTCCCATGGTCGGGTCTCCGCTTGAATGGTAGCACAGGAGGGCGCCGGCTTTTTCTGGCAAGTCCGCAACAGAGCCGCGACCGTCAGGGAGCGGACCTCTGCCGGATCACCCCCGGGCCGACGCCTTGCGGCCGCGCTCTCGGTGGTCTGGTGTGGTCTGCTCCCTGATGGCCGCGGCTCTGCTGCCATGCGCAAAACTGGCGCCGGAAACACGAAAGCCCCGAAGGCCGATCGCTCGGCATCCAGGGCTTCGGTGTTATTCGGGCGACGTCCTACTCTCCCACGCCGTTACCAGCGCAGTACCATCGGGGCTGAGGGGCTTAACTGCCGTGTTCGAGATGGGAACGGGTGTGACCCCCTCGCTACAGTCACCCAAAACCTGTCAACAACTGAAACGTAGGAAACAAGCGGCCTTGCAGCGCTTGAAGATGGCTGCACCCGAAGCTACATGCTCCGAGTAAATTTTATGGTCAAGCCGAACGGGCAATTAGTAGCGGTAAGCTTCACGCATTACTGCGCTTCCACCTCCGCCCTATCAAGCAGGTAGTCTACCTGCGCCCTTCTTGACCCTTACGGGTTGGGAGATCTTATCTTGGGGAGGGTTTCGCGCTTATATGCCTTCAGCGCTTATCCCAACTCGACTTCGCTACCCAGCCATGCCACTGGCGTGACAGCTGGAACACAAGAGGTCAATCCGCCCCGGTCCTCTCGTACTAAGGGCAGGCCCCCTCAAATCTCCTGCGCCCACATCAGATAGGGACCGAACTGTCTCGCGACGTTCTGAACCCAGCTCACGTACCGCTTTAATAGGCGAACAGCCTAACCCTTGGGAGCTTCTACACCCCCAGGATGCGATGAGCCGACATCGAGGTGCCAAACCGGAGCGTCGAT
>JAPKYU010000154.1 GCA_026394175.1 Acidobacteriota bacterium
TCTGTCAGCTATCGATCGCCAGCCGTCAGCCCGCTGTCTCTGCGGCCTCCGTGGCTCCGTGGTGAAACAGCCCCGGCTCAGAAAACGAGTCTGAACGTGAGCTGGACGGAGCGGCCGGGACCGGCGGCCGTCACGCGCCCGAAGGTGCTCGACGGCAGCAGGTAGGTTGCAGGGTCGAAGACGGTGCCCATGGCATTGAAAGATGGGTGGTTGAAGGAATTGGTAATATCGGCCCGTAACTGCGCGCGCAGGCCCTTGGTCAACGCCAGCATGCGCGATAGCGAGAAATTGGCGTTGTTCGTGCCCGGTCCGTACACCAACAAGTGGGCCGCGTTCCCCAAGGCGCCCGGCGCGGGGCTGCGGAAGGCCTCGACATTGAAGTAGCGCTGCAGGCTGCGGTCGCCGCGGTCCAGCGCGGGTTGGGCAACCACGTCGGGCCGCTGCACCCCGCCGCCCATCATCGCCCGGTCGCCGGGCTGCACGACATCGAAGGGGACTCCTGTGGTCAGCGTGCTGACGCCGTAGATCTCCCAGTTGCGCAACACAAGCCCCGCCCAGGCAGGCATCCAGGCCCCGAACTTCGGCTGGTAGCTGTATTCGAGGATCACTGCATGCCGCCGGTCGAAACCGGCCGGACCCCGGTCGTTCCGCAGGTTGAAGTTGTCCTGGGGAAGAGTCCCCTCGCCGGTCGAATCGGTCAGCACCTTGGAGAAGGTGTATCGGAGGCGATAGGAGATGCCGACAACCGGCTTGCGCGGGCTGACGGAGAACTCCATGGCGTGCGCGCTGGAATTGCCCGCCGTCTCACGCAAGGTGATGGTTGCGTAACCCTTGTAGGGGCGCAGCGCGTCGGCGTTGATGCCCTTCACCCCTGACAGCGCGCCGGGCCGCAACTGGTTCAGGTTCCGCTGCCGCACCAGGTGACGCCCCAGTGAACACCTGTACTCGGCGGCCCACAGATGGCGCCGCCACTCCTGCTCGACCCGCGCATTCGCGTTGTACACGTTCGGATTCAGGAACCCGGGGTGCAAGGTCAGCAACGAGGGGGGGCGCGAAGCCAGCCCGGTGGCAGCCGCCGGGTTCTCCAGCAGCCCGTTCAAGCGCGTTACCGTTTCTTCGGGCGGGTTGTTGGCCAACGCCGGGTCCAGGCGCGCCCGGTCGATGGCGACACTGGCGCCCGCGCGCACATTCAGCTTGTGCCTCTTGAACGGCTGCCAGGAGGCGCCCAGTCGGGGCGCGATGTTACTTGCGGGGGCGCGGACAAGGCGGCCGGAATCGCCCACCACCATGCCATTGCGCTGATCGCCCGGCCCCTCCACCAGCGTGCCGTCACGCGCGACTTCCCTGGCAGAGGCGGGGGCGAAACGATCGGGAGAAAAGTTCGCCAGCGGGCCGTTCAGGCGGCGCTCCAGCGGCGTCCACAGCCAGATCAGCCCATAATCGAGCACGAACCGGGCGTGTTTCTTCCAGCGATCCGCCAGAGAAACCTCGAACTGGGTCAGTCCCAGCACGACGGGAATGGCCCGGCCCTCCTGGTAGGACGAGAAACGGCCCAGCAGTGCATCCGCCACCGGGTTTCCGGTCGAATTGCCGCCGCGGGCGAACGAGATCGAGCCGGCCGGCAGCGAGGAGATTTCCACTGCGCGGGTGCTGCGCACCCACTGCGCTGCCAGCCGCCACTCGTGCTTGCCGGCGGAACGCGCGTAGTCGTCCCGGACGATTACGCTGCTGTTGAAATACCCGGGCGAGCGGCCGGCGCTGTAGCTGGTCAGGCCGGCGATGCTTACCGCCGGCAACAGGCCGTCCGGGTTGTCGAGGAAGAGCTCCGGGGCATCGTAGCCGGCATTGCGGCGCCTCTGCAGCGCCGCGGCGCGATCCGTCTGCCCGCCGCGGGAGACGGTCATGCTGAAGGCGTTGAAGGTCTTTACGTTGATGGCTGTTGTGAGGCGCAGGTTGGCGGCATCATTCGTGCTGCGGCGCAGGATCGGCGCGTTGCCCAGCAGGGACCCCTGGAATGGCAGTCTCTGTGGGGCCGCTTCCTGCGACAGCCGCACCCCGGCTCTCCACCGTCCCTGCGGCGTCCACTCCAACCGCCCGGAGTAGCGCCGCGCCGAGCTGCGCCGGGTCGCCGAGCCAGCATAATTGAAGCCTGGTCCCTGGGCGTTTGGCAGCGGGTAGGACGCCAGCAGCGCCGGCCCGTAGCGCGACCAGGCGGACTCGGCCACGCGGCAGTCGGAAAACTGCGCGCGAAAAGCGTCGGTGCATAGCGGTGAGCCGCGAAAATCGCCGGTGCGCTCGGCAGCCGTCGGCACCATGCCCTGTCCAGATTCCGGCCGCGTGTCACTGTTCCAGGAGACACCCAAGGCGAAAAACCACTTCTTCCGCCGCGATAGCAGGCGAGGAATGTTCACCGGACCGGCCAACGCGAAGCGGTAATCCTGGTAATGGTAGGGAGCAACCTGGGGCGCGAAGTAGTTTCGCGCATCCAGCACATCGGAGCGCAGCAGGTGGTAAAAGCCGCCGTGGAACTGCTGCGCGGTTTTCTGGGCCGGGTCCAGGGCCACGCCGAAGGTTTCGCCCACCTGCACCTGCGCGCAGACACCACCACCCCACAGCAGGAACAGACCTGCGAGCAGCGAAACCGGCAGAAACCCTTGGCGCCGCATCGGTCGATACTCCGGGCCCGCCAGCTATCCAGCCTCCCCAATTTATCACGACAGCCGTGCGGCGGCACGCGTTTCGCCCGCTTGCGGCAACAGGGCCGCGCGTGCAAGAAGCTGCGAAAAAGTCGGGCCGCAGACGGGGAGGCTGTACACAGGCACCGATGCCTCAGTTCAGCGGCGAATTCCGAGAACCGGGCAGGTGAAAGAACGAAAACCCCGCGGGGCACGGCGGACCGCAGCCTTTCCGGAACGGTCAGCGATTGGGGAGCAGGGGCAGGCCGTGGCAACCGAGCAGACGCCGGTCGGCTGTCACTAAGGTCAGATTGTAGACCAGCGCTGTCGCGGCCAGTATGCGGTCGGCCGGGTCACGATGGGGAAGATCGATCCCCGCTGCTTGCAGCGCGACCTCGTGGGTAAATGCAGCTTCCCGCAAGGCAAGTCTCAGGATGTTCTCGCGGATCCATTTCCTCGTCTCCACATTCAACTGGAGCCGCTTCTTCTCCGTCAGAAGGAGGATTTCCCGGGAACTGATCGGGGAGATCCATACTTCGTTTTGCGGGTTCCGCAATTCGTTTGCGACCTGACTGCCACAACGCCCGGGATCTCCAACCAGCCACAGCCAGATGTGGGTGTCCAGCAGCAAGTTCAACGGGCAGCCTCCCACTCATCCTCATCCATTACCGGAGAGACAACATCACCCATGAAGAGAATCGTTCCCTTCATGCAGCCGAGCCAATCCTCTCGCGACGGCAGCGGAGGTGGTGGCACGACCTGTGCAATCGGCTCGCCCCGACGGGTAATCAGGATCGGCTCGCCTGTCCGTTTCACTTTTTGAAGCAGCGCCAGGCAGGTAGCCTTGAACTCAGATACACTTACGGTCTCCATACTGGTTAGCATGCCATGGTCAATGACCATGGTTAAGAAGGAGCCTTGGTTCAGTCGGTCAATCACGCGCCGGCGCCGCAGCACTTCTTGTACTTCTTGCCGGAGCCGCAGGGGCAGGGCTCGTTGCGGCCGATCTTCTCGCCGCGGTGCACGGTCTGGACGGCAACGGCATCGCCGCCGCCGGAAAATTGAAGCTCGGCCAGTTCTTTTTTCTTTTTTCGCTCAATGTCGCGGACGAAGTCGTCCATCTGACTGCCACGCCCGCGGCGGGCGGCCGGTTGCACCGGGGCCGCCGCGGTTTCCTCCGGCTCTTCGCTCTCGCCGGCCAGCCGCTGCTCGAGGGCCGCGGCCTCGGCCGCGCTGACCACCTGCATCTGCCAGAGGTAGCGGACCGTCTCGTTCTCGATGCGGTCCATCAGGTCCTGGAACATCGTGAACGACTCTTTCTTGTACTCCACCAGCGGGTCCTTCTGTCCGTAGCCGCGCAGGCCGATGCCTTCCTTCAGGTGGTCCATGCCCAGCAGGTGGTCCTTCCACTGGTTGTCCACCACCTGGAGCATGATCATGCGCTCATGCCAGCGCAGCGCCTCCGCGCCGACCAGCTTCTCTTTCTCCTCGTGCTTCTGGTGAACCAGCCGGACCAGCTCGGCACGCAGCTCTTCCCGGTTCAATTGCTTGCCCTCAATGCCGGCGGCGCGCAGGTCGATGCCGAACTGCCCAAGCACGTCGTTGGTGAGCGCGCTGAGACCCCACTCGCCGGGATGGACGGTCTTTTCGCAATAGGTATCGAGCATGGCGTCGGTGATGCCGTCGGCGATGCTGAGGAGGTAGTCGCGCTGGTCCAGCCCTTCCAGCAACTGGCGGCGCAGGCCGTAGATGGCCTCGCGCTGCTTGTTCATGACGTCGTCGTACTCGAGCAGGTGCTTGCGGGCTTCGAAGTTCTGGGCCTCGACGGCGCGCTGGGCGGCCTCGATGCGCCGGGTGATAAGCCGCGATTCGATGGGCACGCCCTCTTCCATGCCCAGGCGCTGCATGATGCCGGAGAGGCGCTCGCCGGCGAAGATGCGCAGCAGGTCGTCCTCCAGCGAGAGGTAGAAGCGCGAGGAGCCGGGAGCGCCCTGGCGGCCGGCGCGCCCGCGCAACTGGTTGTCGATACGGCGGGCCTCATGCCGCTCGGTCCCCAGGATGTGCAGCCCGCCCAAACGCACCACGTCGTCGTGCTCGGCATCGGTCTGGGACTTGAACTTGCCGAAAACCTCCTCCCACTTCCCGCGCGGCACCCGGTAGGAGTGATCGAGGTGCTGGAAGTAGACGAAGTGCGGGTCGTCGAAGCCGAACACCGGCTCGTCGCTCTGGATCATCTCCGCCAGCCGCTCCTTCAGGCAGAACTCCTTGGTCATGAACTCGGGGTTGCCGCCCAGCAGGATGTCGGTGCCGCGGCCGGCCATGTTGGTGGCCACCGTGACCGAGTTCTTGCGGCCCGCCTGCGCCACGATGACCGCTTCCTTTTCGTGGAACTTCGCGTTCAACACCACGTGCGGGATCTTGCCGGCCTTCTGCAGCATGGCCGATAGCCGTTCCGATTTCTCGATGGAGATGGTGCCCACCAGCACCGGTTGCCCTTTCTTGTGCAGCTCGCGGATCTCCTCGACCGCGGCGTTGAACTTCTCGCGCTCGGTGCGGTAGACGATATCGGCGAATTCGTGGCGGATCAGGGTGCGGTTGGTGGGGATGACCAGCACCTCCAGCTTGTACGTCTTATCGAACTCGGCCGCTTCCGTTTCCGCCGTGCCGGTCATGCCGGCCAGCTTCTTGTACATGCGGAAGTAGTTCTGGAAGGTGATGGTGGCCAGGGTCTGGTTCTCGCGCTCGATGCGCACCCCTTCCTTGGCTTCCACGGCCTGGTGCAGGCCGTCACTCCAGCGGCGGCCCGGCATCATCCGCCCGGTGAACTCATCGACGATCACCACCTCCAGTTGGTGGCGGTTGTCCTCCTTGGGCTTGACCACGTACTCGCGGTCGCGCAGGTACAAATTGTGCGCCTTGATGCCCGTTTCCACATGGTGCTTCCATCCCCAGTTCTCCGGGTCGGTGACGTTGCCGATCCCCAGCAGCTTCTCGATCTTCTCCCAGCCTGGCTCGGTAACGGTGATGGTGCGGTGCTTCTCGTCCATCACGTAATCACCGGTCAGGACGCTGGGCTCGCCGCCGCCCTTCTTGATCTCCTCGCCCTTCTGTAGGCGGGGGATGATGCGATCCACGCGGTAGTATTTGTCGGTGGATTCCTCGCTGGGGCCGGAGATGATCAGCGGCGTGCGGGCCTCGTCGATCAGGATGGAGTCCACCTCGTCCACGATGGCGTAGTAGTGGCTGCGCTGAACGCAGTCCTCCAGCCGAAACTTCATGTTGTCGCGCAGGTAGTCGAAGCCGAACTCGTTGTTGGTGCCGTAGGTGACGTCGGCGCCGTAGGCTTCGCGCCGCTCCTCGTCGTCCAGGTCGTGCACGATGACGCCCACCGACAGTCCCAGGAACTTGTAGATGTTGCCCATCCACTCGGCGTCGCGTTTGGCCAGGTAGTCGTTGACGGTGACCACGTGCACGCCCTTGCCGAGCAAGGAGTTCATGAAGACGGGCAGGGTGGCGACCAGCGTCATGCCCTCTCCGGTCTTCATTTAGGCGATCTTGCCCTGGTGCAGGACCATGCCGCCGACAAGCTGCACGTCGAAGTGGCGCATGTCCACCATGCGGCGGCCGGCTTCGCGCACCAGGGCGAAAGCGGGCACCAGCAAGTGGTCCAGCACCTCGCGCTCCACCCGCTTGAGGTCGTCGCCCTCCAGGCCGTTGAGGGCTTCGGCTATCTCACCTTTGAACTCGCTGGTCTTCTCCCGGAACTGCTCGTCGGTCAACGCCCGCATTTGCGGTTCCAGGGCGTTCATTTCAACGATCATTGGCTGCAGGCGCTTGATATCGCGCTCGTTCTTCGTGCCAATGACCTTGGCCAGCAAACGATTGATCATTTAAGGGTATTTTAGCACGCTGCTTCGGTGAAGCCCGGATTGAACCACCAAGCCACGAAGACACCAAGGCTTTGTGTCTTGGTGCCTTGGTGGTGAATGGGAGATCAGACCAGCTTGTACACGCCGGGGACGGCGAGCTTCGGCTCGGGCAGCTTCGCCTTGTAATCGAACTCCTTGGGATACAGGTCAAGCTGCGAGGCCATGATCTGGTCCCAGGTCACTTCCTGGCCGGAATAAGCCGATTCGCGGGCCATGACCGCGGTCATGGTGGTTTCGGCGACCGGAATGCCCTGGTTCACGTACGGGCCGTCGCCGCGAATGCTCTTCAGGCAGTCGATGTGCTCCTGTACCTGGCCGTTGAGGCCCGGGTCGGCCAGGTCGCGCAGGTTGCTGCGGCCCTTGGCGCCCACCGCCAGGTCGTCCACCTTGCGATAGACGGCGCCCTGGTACTGGCGGCAGTCGCTGGAGTACACGACGCCGTTGGCATAGGTGAACTTGGTGCTCATGTGGTCGTAGATGTTGCCGTACAGCTCCTCGCGCGGCCGCCAGGCGATTCCGCCGCTGGCCACGGCTTTTGCCGGGTGCGTCCCCATCAGCATGTACATGCGGTCCAGGTTGTGGAAGTGCTGCTCGACGATCTGGTCGCCGCAGATCCAGACGAAGGAGTACCAGTTGCGGTGCTGCCACTCCATGTCGCCCCACTCCGGCTCGCGCCGCTTGGCGTGCATCACCGGCCCGCTCAAGTATTCCGAGTAGAGCGCGATGATCTCGCCGATTGCGCCATCCTGGAGCTTCTTGACCGTTCCGATGAAGTCCTTCGAGGAGCGGCTCTGTGAGCCGGTCATCACCGTCAGCTTTTTCTCTTCGGCCTTGCGGCAGGAGGCGATGAAGCGGCGCACGCCGACCGGGTCGGTGGCGATGGGCTTTTCGGCGAAGACGTGTCTGCCGGCGTTGATGGCGGCCTCGAAATGCAGCGGCCGGTGGCCCGGCGGTGCGCACAGCAGCACCACGTCCACGCCGGAGTTGATCACCTTCTGATAGGCGTCGAAGCCGACGAAACGGCGCTGGGGATCGACCTTCACCCGCTTTTGCATGGAGGCCACCAGTTGCTCGAGCGGGGTCTTGGTGAACTCGGGCACGTCCTTGGCCATCCGCGACAGAAACTTTTGGTCGTTCAGGCTCTTGAGCGAGGCGTCCAGCTTGTCCTGGAAGATGTCGCCCATGGCCACCAATTCGACGTTGGGGTCGCCGCTCAGCAAATTGGCTGCCGCGCCGGTGCCGCGCCCGCCGCAGCCGATCAGCCCGGCCTTGATCAACTCCTTTCCGGCGCCGCGCACCAGCTCCGGCTTGATTATCACGAACCCGCCGGCCGCCGCTCCGGCCGCCGACTGCTTCAAAAACGAACGTCTGGAAACATTGTCTGGCATGGCTTCCTCCGCAACCAAAGATAGCCGCGATTATACGCCCGCCGGCGAAAACCGCCAAGACCCAGCCCAGGCTAGGTCTCGTCGAAACCGAGGGCGAACAGCAGCGCGGCGCGCACTTCCGCCATCCGTTGGCTGCTGAGGTGCCCAATGACGCGGCCGATGTTGCCCCTGGGCACGGTCTGAAGATAGTAAAGATTGACGGCGCATTCCTGGGGCATTCCGTCATCTGGCCCGAGCCATACCTCGCTGGGAACGATGCGAATGCGGGTTGTAATGGGAGCTACGGTCACCTCATGCAAGTACGCTCCGGCGCTGTCACGGGTGAGAATCAGCACCGGACGCCGCTTGTCCGGCGGCCGGAACCGGTACCAGCATACGTCTCCGCGAATCACGCCCGCCTCCTCCGTGGCTTGCGAGGTTGCCAGTCGCCGCCCCAGGCTAGTTTGCCTGGGTCCACGTCAAACTCGTCCGGCCCGACCGGCATTTCCAGATAGCCGCGGCGGTCGGCTTCCTCGAGCGTCCGCTGCCGGGTGCGTTTCAGCTCGTTGGCAATCGATTGCCGGATAAACGCCGATCGCTGCCGCTGGCCGCCCTTCAGCGCCCGGTCGAGAGCGGTGAGCAGCCGCTCGTCCACCGTGATCTGGATCGCTTTCATATGGACATTATAATCCACATAGTAGCCAACATGAACCGCCCAGGGCAGCCATCCGGGGCCGCCTGCAAACGGTCCAGGGTCCGCACCGGCCAGGGCCGGTCCTTACACAACCGTTCCGCTTTGGCATACTTTCTCCACCAGGCATTCGGCATTTACCGCGATAATAGAAAGAATTGCCAACAAGGAGGCCGTTTATGAAGTCGTGGCTGAAACTGCTGCTGGTGATTGGCGCGTTCTGCCTTGCCGCGGTGGCGCAGCCGCCGCCGGTGATCGACCGCGAGGCGTTCTTCGGCGACCCGGAAATCGCGGGCGCCCAGATTTCCCCCGATGGCAAGTACATCAGTTTCCTCAAACCGCTCGATAAGACCCGCAATATCTGGGTGAAGAAAACCGAGGAGCCCTTCAGCGCGGCCAAACCCATCACGGCCGACACGAAGCGGCCGATCTCCGGGTATTTCTGGAGCCGCGACGCAAAGTACGTGCTCTACGTGCAGGACCAGTTGGGCGACGAAAATTACAACGTCTATGCGGTAAACCCGGCGGACAGCCCCGCTGCCGGGGCGCGAGTGCCGCCGGCGCGCAACCTGACCGAGGCCAAGGGCGTCCGCGCCGTCATCTACGGGGTGCCGAAGAGCGCGCCCGATGTCATCTACGCCGGCCTGAACGACCGCGACAAGGCCTGGCACGACCTGTACGAAGTCCGCATTTCGAGCGGCCAGCGCAAGCTGCTCCGCCAGAACACCGAGCGCCTCGCCGGATGGGTCTTCGACAACAAGGACCAGCTTCGCCTGGCCGTGCGCTCGGCCGAGAACGGCGACACCGAAATCCTCCGCGTGGACGAGAAAGGGCTCACCAAGATCTACTCCTGCGGCGTGCTGGAGACCTGCGCGCCCGTCCGCTTCCACAAGGACAACAAGCGCGTCTACATGGATGACAACACGGGCGCGGGCGTGGACCTGGCTCGCCTGATGCTGTTCGATCCGGGAGACGGCAAGCAGGAGATGGTCGAGTCTGATCCGCTGAAGCGGGTCGATTTCGGCGCCGCGATGTTCTCGGACCTGACCGACGAGATGATCGCCACCTTTTACATCGATGAGAAGCGGCGCGAATACTGGAAGGACAAAACGTACGAGGCTGATTACAAGTGGCTGCAGGGCCAACTGCCCGGCAAGCAGGTCAACCTGGGCTCGCGCACCCGCGACGAACAGCTCTGGGTCGTTTCGGCGACCTCGGACAATGACCCGGGAACCACCTACCTGTTCGACCGCAAGGCGCGCAAGCTGGCCATGCAGTACCAGATTTACGAGAAGCTGGACCGCTCGCAACTGGCCTCGACCCGGCCCATTCGCTACAAATCGTCGGACGGGCTGGAGATCCCCGCGTACCTGACGCTGCCCAAGGGGGTGGCGGCCAAGAACCTGCCGCTGATGGTGTTCCCCCACGGCGGGCCGTGGGCACGCGACGGCTGGGGCTACCATCCCTACTGGCAGTTCCTGGCCAACCGCGGCTACGCGGTGCTGGCGCCCAACTTCCGTGGCTCGACCGGCTACGGCAAGAAGTTCCTCAACGCCGGCAACAAGGAATGGGGACAGAAGATGCAGGATGATATCACTTGGGGCGTCAAACACCTGGTGGCCGAAGGGACCGCCGACCCGAAGCGCGTCGGCATCATGGGAGGTTCCTACGGCGGTTATGCGACGCTGGCCGGCGTGGCCTTCACGCCGGACGTTTACACTGCCGCCGTTTCCATTGTCGGACCTTCGAACCTCATAACGTTGATGGAGTCGATCCCCCCTTACTGGGAGGTTATCCGCAAGACGTTCCATGTGCGCATGGGCGACCCGACCACGCCCGAAGGTAAGGCGCAGTTGGAGCGGCAATCGCCGCTGAATTCGGCCAGCAAGATCAGGACTCCGCTGATGGTCGTGCAGGGCGCCAACGACCCGCGCGTCAACAAGGCCGAATCCGACCAGATCGTCATCGCGCTGCGCGACCGCGGCTTCCCGGTCGAGTACGTGGTCGCGCCCGACGAAGGCCACGGCTTTGCGCGGCCGGTCAATAACCTGGCCATGTTCACCGCCGCCGAGAAATTCCTGGCCAAACACCTCGGCGGGCGATATCAGGAAGGCGCGACCGCCGAAGTGGCGGCGCGGCTCAAGGAAATCACGGTCGATCCGAAAACCGTGGTGCTGGCCAGGAAAGTTGACCCGGCCCTGGTCGGCGCGCCGAAGCCCGAAACCGGGCTCAAGCCGGGCACTTACAGGTACCAGGCCAAGATCCAGGCCGGCCCGCAGACGATCAATATCGAAATGGTGATCTCCATCCAGGAGGAGGGCGGCGCCTGGGTGGTCACCGAGACCACAAAAACGCCGATGGGCGAGGTGGTGGATGTCGCGGTGCTCGACAAGCAGGCCCTGACGCTGCGCAAGCGCACCATCAAGCAGGCCACGGCCAACGTGCTCGTCGAGATCAAGGACAACAAGGCCACCGGCAAGATGAGCATGGGCGAGAAAGAACGCGCCATCGACGTGGACCTGGGCGGCCCGCTGTTTGCCGACGCCGCCGGCTCGGCGCACGCCGTGGCCGCGCTGCCGCTCAGGGAGGGTTATTCCACCTCCTACCGCAACCTGGACCTGATGCGCCAGAAAGTAAAGCTGCTGCAGTTGAAGGTGTCCGGTTCCGAGAGCGTTACCGTGCCGGCGGGGACGTTCGAAGCCTACAAGGTGGAGATCTCCTCGGCCGAGGGCGGTCCGGAGAAGACCACCATCTGGGTGGCCAAGGACTCGCGCAAGCCGGTGAAGATCTCGAGCCTGATGCCGGAAATGGGCGGGGCCACGCTGACCGCCGAGCTGGCCCAGTAGCAGACTCAACACGAAGAACACCAAGGCACAAAGACACAAAGGAAAGACACCAGGACGGCCCAGGCATCCGCTTTTGGTGTTTTTTTCTTCGTGACTTCGTGCCTTCGCGCCTTTGTGCTGAAAGCCCGCGTCTCTAACGTTTCAGCGCCTGGAAGATGTTGCTGAAGTCGTCTGTCCAAAGGCGTGGCGGACGATCCAGGGCGACCGGCTGGGCATGGTCGCGCAGGCCGGGCAGGCGCAGCATTGCGGGGCGCCGGGAGAGAAGCACCCAGTCGGCGCCGGCATTCTTCACCTGCGCCGAGTTCAGGCCGGCGTCGGCCGCCAGGCCGGCGACAACGAGCGCGAGATCGAGGAACCTGTTGGAGATGTGAACGGCCAGAACGGAATCAGGCCCGCGCAAATGCCCCACGTAAATCCGGAAGGCCTCGCGGGTCAGCAGGTGCACGGGTATCGAGTCGCTGCTGAAGGCATCCAGGACCAGCACGTCGAACTGCTGCGGCTGGGGACGGCGGAGTTCGCGCTCCAGCGCCAGACGCGCGTCGCCGGCAATAACCTCGACTCTCGCCCGCGAGTCGCGCAAGAACGTGAACTCAGGCGACTCACTCCTGGATAGAGCCGTTACGTCCGGGTCGATCTCGTAGAAGCGGTAGTAATCCCCCGGCTGGCCGTATGCGGCCAGGGTGCCGGTGCCCAGACCGACCACCCCCACGCGCCACGGATTCGTGCGCGGGTAACCCGTCAACAGCAGGTTGATTCCCGTGTCGCGCGCGTAGTAGCTGGTCGGTTCGCCCCTCCGCGCGGGATCCAGACTCTGCTGGCCATGCACGATTCGCCCGTGGCGCAGAATCCTGTAACCGCCCTGATCGAAAACCTTCTTTACACCAAAAAAATTCCGGCTGATGACGCGGACGCCCGCGGCGTCGGAGCGCCAATGCACGATCAGCAGCAATGTGAAGACGG
>JAPKYU010000112.1 GCA_026394175.1 Acidobacteriota bacterium
CGCCGTCGAGCACCGGCGCGCCGCCGCCCGAGGAAATATCCACGAGCGGCCCGCCGTCGCGCGGAATCTTGAAGATGCGCAGCCGGTGCTGCAGCCGCTCGGTGGTGACGGCGATGTCGGTGGGTTTCCCGCCGACCATCAGACCGTACTCAACGTCCACGTTGTTGGGCCGATCGAGATTCGCAATGGTCTGGCGAATCTTGCCATCCAGCCCAAACACCACCAGCGCTCCCTTCGGCGCTTCTACCTTGTTGGTGCCGATGATCAGGCTTTGCGCCGGGTCGGAAGGATTGACCCAAATGGCGGGGTCGTCCGGGTCGTCGGAAACGGGCGCGGTGGCCACGACCGCACGAATATCAACGGAGGGATGCGGCGCGGGCTGCGAATACGCAGTCAACGACAGAACCAACAGCGCGATCACACGTTTGCTGTTTGACATGACTGAAGATTTAACCACCAAGACACGAAGACACCAAGACTTGGTGTCTTGGTGCCTTGGTAGTGGATGGGGCTGGTTAGAACTCGTAGCGGGCTACGAACTGCACCTGCCGCGGGATGCCCACACCCATGTTCGAGCTGAGAATTCCGGTGATTCTCCCGAAAGTCAGCGGGGTGCTGGAACCCATCGCCGGGTTCCCGAATTCGCGCCGTTGGGGATGTTAAAGGCCTCAAAGCGAGAATCCAGGCCCTGCCGCTCGGTGATCCTCCTCTTCTTGTGCAAAGAGAAGTCTACCTGAACCAAGCCCGGCCCCTCAGCCAGCGCACGGCCGGCGTTCCCCAACTTGAATTTGGCGCGGGCGGCTCAGCCGCTCGCGCCTCGTTTATGTTCTTCAGCAACCCCGCGCGCCGCGAGGCGGCACGCGGAGCTGCCGAGTAACTCAGAAGCGGAAGCGCACCGCCAGTTGGATCTGCCGCGGCGTGCCGCTGCCGACCTCGCTGTTCAGCGACGAGGTGATCACGCCGAAACTGCCCGCCGAGGACCAGTTCGTTCCCGGATTGGCCGCATTGACCCGGTTGAAGAGGTTGTAGAACTCCGCCCGCAAGATAATCGACTTGCCTTCGGTGATCTTGTTGCTCTTCTGGAACGAGACGTCCACCTGGGCCATGCCCGGCCCCCTGCCGATCAGTCTGCCCAGGTTGCCCCACACCCGGCTGGCCGGAGTGCGGAAGGCGGCCGCGTTGAGCCAGTGGTCGAAGTTCTTGTCGGCCGCATAACTAGCCCCGGTGCGCATGGCCCACGTTCCGCTCACTTCCCAGCCGCCGAACACGCGCGCCGCCGCTCCGTTGTTCAGGAACTTCTTGCCGGCGCCGAAGGGGAACTGGTAGGTCCAGAAACTGGTGATGGTCTGCCGGATGTCATAAGCTCCGGACGCTTTATCGCAAGCCCGGCAGTCGCTGTTCTGCGGCCGGTCGCCCTCGCCCGCGCCGGTGCTGCCGTCGTTGATGGAGTGCCCCCACATGTACTCGGTGCCCCAGGTCAGGCCGGAGGCCGCGCGGCGGTGCAGCGAGAGTTGCAGGGCGTTGAAGTGGCCGTTGCCCAACTGGTTCTTCTGGTCAAGGCGGCCGAACGCCGGGTACGGGCGCCTGCGGGTGACCAGGTCCAGCCGGTTGATGTCGATTCGCGCGAATTGATGGTGGCCGCTGCTGCCGCTATAAGCGATTTGCCCCATGAAGCCGGCCGGCAGATCCTGCTGGATCGACATACCCCACTGCTCGACGTACAGGTCGCGGCGGTTGTGCCGTTGCAGCGACCGCGGAGTGATTCCGGCGCTCTTCGCCAGGTCCAGGAACGGTGTGACCGGGTAGGAGAGGTTCGGCGCTTCCGCGTTCGTCAGCGAGAAGTTGCCCGTGGCATAGTTATCCAGCGCGGTGTTGGCATCGTCTACCTGTCCGGGGCCGTGGAAGACGCCGGCGCCGAAGCGGATGACCGTCTTGCCCTTCAGCGCCTTGGGCGCCCAGGCAAAGCCCACGCGCGGATCGAAGTTGTTGCGGTCGGCATCATACCAGGGCGCGCTTTGCGGGCCGAAGCCGCCAAATTCAAACAGGTCGAATATCCGGTAGCGATTGTGCGCTTCGCTGTTCACCCCGTAGTACTCGTAGCGCAGGCCCAGGTTCATGGTGAATTGCGGCGTCCACTTGAAGTCATCCTGGACGTAGGCGAAGTAGAACCACTTCCGCGTGCCCAGTACGGCATTGCCGGCGCCGCTGCTGAAGCTGGTCAACTTGTTGTTCAGGAAATCGGTCGCGTTGGCGTAGGTGACCGAGATGCTGGGGTTGAGCGGGTCGGCCACGTTCACGTGGGCGCGGCGGATTTCGCCCCCGATCTTCAGCGTGTGGCGGCCGCGCGTGATGGCCAGGTTGTCCAGCATGGAGTAGGACGTGCCCATCTCCAGGGCTTCATTGTGCGTGTTCAGGGTGGCGAAACCGGGTATGGTGACCCCATCGGGGAAAGCATTCCGGGTGAAGCGGTCCATCGGCTGGCGGTTGACGCCGCCCTTCCACTCGTTGATCACCCTGGGCCCGAAGAGGTGCTGGTATTGCAGGACGAAGTGCGTCGGCTGCGTGTTGGGATCCTCGCTATCGCCCGGCAGCCCCGTCCGCGCCTCGCTTACCACCCCCTTATCGGTCGAGTAATGCGCATAGATCGAATTGGAGGCGTTGAAGCGGTGATCGATCTTGAGCAAGCCGGAATCTTCGTTCCAGGTGTTGCTTCGGTTCGAATAGTACCAGTCAGCGTTGGGGTCCTTGGTAGGCGCGCTGCCGATCGGGTAGGCCTTCAATATGGTCAGGGTCCCCGGGTTGGTGGCTCTGGCGCGGAACGCGGCGCTGGGCACCAGGACCTCATAGGTATGCGCAATTCGCTGGCGCAACCCCTCGTAGTTGGCGAAGAAGAAGGTCTTATCCTTGATGATGGGGCCGCCGATGTTGCCGCCGAACTGGTTCAGGCGCAGAGGCTGTGGGCTATCGTCGAAGTAGTCTTGCGCGTCCAGCGTATCGTTGCGCAGGAACTCAAAGAGGCCGCCATGCCATTGGTTGGTGCCGCCTTTCGAAACCAGGTTGATCTGCGCACCGCCGCCGGCGCCGGTCTCGGCCGTATACAGCGTGGAGTTGACGCGAAACTCGGCGATGGCATCCTGGCTGACCACCAGGCGCAGGTCCGATTCCATGGTCTGGTCCTTGACGCCGCTGACGTCCACGCCATCGAACATGAAGTTGTTGTCGTCGTTGGACCGGCCAGAGAAGCGGATGTCGCCCATGTTGCCCGAGCCGGTGTTCACCGCGCCCGGCGCCAACAGCATGAGGGCCGCCCAGTCGCGGCCGTTGACGGGCATTTCACGAAGTTGGTTCCCGCCGATGACGCTGCCGATGCCGGCCCCTTCGCGTTGCAGCGGACTAGCTTCGGCTTCCACCGAAACCACCGTGGTGCCGCCCGCAACCTGTTTAAAAGTGATATCTTCGGTGCGGGTTTCGCCAACCGTCAGGCGCACATTCTTGAGGGAAACTGGGGTGAGGCCCTTAAACGAAACGGCCACGTTGTAGATGCCGATGGGCAACCCCGCGAAGGTGTAACTACCCGCGCCGCTAGAAAGAACTTCGCGCCGTAAACCGGTGTCGGGCGAAGTCAACTCGATTTTGGCCCCGGGCACAACGGCGCCGCTGGGGTCGAAGATCGTGCCCGTTAGCGTGGCACGGTCCAACTGTGCCATCGCGCAGGACGCCAAAGCCAAGAACACAAGAACAACCCACCACTGTCGCATACCAACCCTCCTTGTTCGCGCCCGTGGGCGCGTTAGTCTGCGGCTCCCGCTGGAGCTGCGGGCATTATGCTGCAGACAAGGGGAAAAAGCCAGAAAAAGAATGCAAGCGTGTGCAATTGTGACTTCTCACTCTTCAATTCCCCAAGCGTAGGGGCGCC
>JAPKYU010000574.1 GCA_026394175.1 Acidobacteriota bacterium
GCCGGCGGTAGGCGGACGCTGTCCGGACTATATTTCGTTTGTTTTCAACGGGCGCAGGCCGTGAAAGCGTTTCCACACTTGACACGTATGCTATAATGAAATTATAGGAGCAGAGAAATAATTGCAGAGTTTTTAGGCTCCGGCCAGTATATAACCATTAAAATAATGGCTCCGGTTAGGTAAGCATAACAAAATAAAGGAAGAAGAAATAGACATAACCGTCCTATAATCCAATAAACCGGCCAATTAAACAGCGGAAAACAGGCGGCCAGCGCCGGGATCGCGGGGCCGGCGGGCGGGACTGGCCGAGGGGCAGTTCTTCGAGCGGAAGACGGCATTCGAAAGTCCCGGCGCCCGCCTGGGCAAGACCACCGCCATCGCCTGGGACGTTGCCGAAACGCTGTCGCCCATGGCCAATGCAGACGGCGGCGAGCTGGTGGTGAACATGGAAGACGACGGGCGGCCACCGGGCCCCCGGGCTCGGGGGCCTGCGGCTGCACCGGTCGCACCGGTCGAGCACCTTGGCCTCCCCCAGATTTTTAAAAGATCGTGTTCCACGCGATTACTTCGCGCCCGAACGGCGCCGGAGATTCGCTGTTTTTAGCCCGCGAAGTGGGCGCGGGCATCCCGGAGGGATGCCGGGAAATTAGCCGGGGACGAGCGCGGCTGGTTTTCGGCCGCGCGACTCCCCGGATCCCGGAGCCTCGTCCAAACGCATCCCGAAGGGATGCCAGGAAAACAAACGGCAAGCGTTTCCTCGCATCCCTAAGCCCGTTCCCCCGTTCGCCAGGAAGCCATATCTGCGTATGGCTATTTGCCCTTATACGTGTTAACCTAATCAAGTGCCAGGCGCCAATTTCGACTGGGACCCGAAGAAGGATCGGGAGAATCAGCAGAGACACGGCGTCTCTTTTGCTGGTGCCCAATTGGCGTTTACCGATCCGCACCGCGTAATCGCGGAAGACCTGTCCCATAGTTCAAGTGAGAAACGCTACTACTGCTTCGGCCGGGTTCGAGGCTGGATTCTGACGGTCCGGTTTACATGGCGCGGTAACACGATCCGGATTTTTGGAGCCGGGTATTGGCGGAAGGGGAAAGTGATCTATGAGCGGGAAAACAAGATACACGGATGAGCCTCTCGGAAAATTAACAGTGATTCCCGACTTTCTTCCTCGCCCTCAGGATTTGGTCCTGCGGGATGAAGGCGTGAAAGTCACAATATCCCTGAGCAAACGAAGCGTCGAGTTCTTTAAGAGCGAGGCGAAGAGGTACAATACGCAGTATCAAAGAATGATTCGGCGGCTTCTGGACGCCTATGCGGCGCGTTATTCGCGGCCGCTGACCTGACGAAGCGCTCTTATTGCTGATTCCAAAACGCCGTGAGGTTTTGGCTACAGACAGGGCCGAACGCACGTCCCTACAGCGGCTTCGCTGGGGCCGGCGGCGGTTGGAACGGGGACCATCCCGCGAGGCGGGCGGCGGGCGGTGCAGAGGGTTCTCGCTACAGTTGCAGGAAATTGCGGAGCAGGGCCTTGCCAGGCTCCGTCAGGATGGATTCGGGATGGAACTGCACGCCCTCCACCGGGAAGCGGCGGTGACGCAGGCCCATGATGAGGCCGTCGTCGGTGGCGGCGGAAATCTCGAGCGCCTCCGGCAGCCCCTCGCGCTCCACGATCAAGGAATGGTAGCGGGTGGCCGCGAAATCCTGCGGCAGCCCGCGGAAAATGGTGCGGCCGTCGTGATGGATACGGCTCAGCTTGCCGTGCATCAGGTAGGGCGCGCGCACCACCCTGCCGCCGAAGGCCTCGCCGATGGCCTGGTGCCCCAGGCAGACCCCCAGCAGCGGCTTGCGCCCCGCGAAATGGCGGATCAAGTCAATGCTGATGCCGGCCTCCCGCGGCGTGCATGGGCCGGGCGAAATGACGATGCGCTCGGGGTTCAGGCGCTCGATCTCGTCGACGGTCACCTGGTCGTTGCGGCGCACCACGGGATCCTCACCCATCTCGCCCAGGTACTGGACCAGGTTGTAGGTGAACGAATCGTAGTTGTCGAGAACGAAAAGCATAAAACGGGCTGTGGGCTGTAGGCTGTGGGCTGTGGGCCCCGAGCTTCAGCCCACAGCCCACAGCCCACAGCCTAATAGAGGCCTTTCCGCGCGATTTCCAGGGCGGCCAGCAAGGCCCGGCCCTTGTTCATGCACTCTTCGTATTCGCGGGCGGGGCAGGAGTCGGCCACGATTCCCGCGCCCACCTGCATGTACAGCGCCCCGCCGCGCATGGCCATGGTGCGGATGGCGATGCAGGAGTTCAGGTTCCCGGAAAAATCCAGGTAGAACACGCTGCCGCCGTACACGCCGCGCCGGGTAGGCTCCAGCTCGCGGATGATTTCCATGGCCCGCACTTTGGGGGCGCCGGTCAGCGTGCCGGCCGGGAAACAGGCGGCCAGCGCGTCGTACATGTCGAGGCCGGGGCGCAGCGTGCCGCGGATGCTGGAAACCAGGTGCATGACATGCGAGTAGCGCTCGACGAACATCAGGTCGGTGACCCGCACCGAGCCAAACTCGCAGACGCGGCCCACGTCGTTGCGGCCCAGGTCCACCAGCATGATGTGCTCGGCGCGCTCCTTCTCGTCGGCCACCAGCTCGCGCTCCAGCGCGCGGTCCTCTTCTTCCGTCTCCCCGCGCCGTCTGGTTCCGGCGATGGGCCGGTACTCGACGTCGCGGCCCTGGACTTTCACCAGCATTTCCGGCGAGGAACCGAGCACAATGTCGCCGCCCATGCGCAAAAAGAACATGTAGGGCGAGGGATTCACCATGCGCAGGGCGCGATAAATCGAGAAGGGGGGCAGGGAAACGCGGGCCTGCAAGCGCATGGACAATACCACCTGGAAGATGTCGCCCGCGGAGATGTACTCCTTGGCGCGCGCCACCGCCCGCTCGAACTCGGGGCGGGGAAACGCCGAGTCGAGCTCGAGGGGCGCCTGCCGGCGCACGCGCGGCACGGCCGGCTGCTGGCGGCGCAGCTCCTCCTCCATGCGCTCGATCTGCCGGGCCGCCGCCAGATACTTGGCTTCCGGCGACAACTTCCCCTGCCCGGTGAAGACGTTGGAGATGATGAATATCTGGTGTTTGACGTGGTCGAACACCAGCAGGTTGGAGAAGAACATGAGCACGGCCTC
>JAPKYU010000305.1 GCA_026394175.1 Acidobacteriota bacterium
ACCATCACGCCGCCCATCGGCGCGTGGATGGCGGGGTACGGGAGCCGCGATCACGGGGTCGAGGAGCATTTTCTGTGTGGTCCCCCGGGTCCTGCCTGTCGGTGCTGTGAGCAGCTCATCCGACCTTTTCGCCGGTGCGGAGGCGGGCGCCGTTGATGAAGTCGGCTGCGGAAACCCGGCGCCGGCCTTCCAGTTGTACTTCGAGCGCCTCCAGCAGCGTCCCCTGCCCGCAGGCAATCCGCAGCGTGCGGCCTTCGACCAGCAGCGTGCCCGGCGCCGTTTGGTGCGCAGGCAAGAGTGCCTGCGCCACCGCTTTCCAGATGTGCAGCAATTGTCCGCGAAAATAGGTGTAAGTCCCCGGCCACGGCGCCAGCCCGCGGACCCGGTTCACGATCGGCTGCGCATCCAGGCTCCAGTCAATCAGCCCGTCTTCCTTTTTAAGAATGGGGGCCAGCGTGGCGCGCGAATGATCCTGCGGCGCCGGAGTGACGGTTCCGCGCTCCAGCCCTTCGAGCGTCTCCAGCATGAGGGGCGCGCCAATCTCGGCCAACCGCCGCCCCAGCGAGGCAGCGTCTTCGTCGGGGCCGATGGACGCCTCTCGCACCAGCAGGATGTCGCCCGTATCCAAACCGGCATCGATTCTCATGGTGGTGACGCCGGTGACTGTTTCGCCGCGGATAATGGCCCAGTTGACCGGCGCCGCGCCCCGGTATTTCGGCAGCAGCGAGGCGTGCAGGTTGATGCAGCCGTGGCGCGGCAGGTCGATGATGTGTTGGGGAATGATTTTGCCGTAGCCGACGATCACGATGGCGTCGGGGGAGAGCGATTTCAGCTCTTCGTAAACTTCCGGCGGGCGGATCTTTTCCGGTTGGTAGACGGGCAGGCCAAGTTCGATGGCCGCGCGCTTGACCGGCGGCGCCGCGATTTCCCCACCGCGCCCGGCGGGCTTATCCGGCTGCGTGTAGACACCGCAGATCCGGTGCCCGGCGGCGGCCAGTGCCCGCAGCGTCGGCACCGCAAACTCCGGCGTCCCCATGAAAACCAGCCGCATAATTCACCACAAAGCCACGAAGGACACAAAGTTCACAAAGGGAGGTCGGCTTGGTGTTTCTTTGTGCCCTTTGTGCCTTTGTGGTGAATTGTCACCATTCGCCTTCCTTCATCAGCTTGCGCACCTTGCGCTTGATCAGGTCGCGGCGCAGCGCGCTGAGGTGCGCGATAAACAGGCGACCGCTAAGGTGGTCGGTTTCGTGCAGGAAGGCGCGGGCCAGCAAGTCTTCCGCCGTTTTCTCGAACCACCGGCCCTTGATGTCCTGCGCGCGCACGGTCACGCTCCTGGGCCTTCTCACCTGTGCCCGGAAGGTGGGCAGGCTGAGGCAGCCTTCTTCAAGCGTCTGCTTGCCCTCGGTCTTCAGAATGGTCGGGTTGCAGAGCACCACCTTCGCGTTTGGGTCTTCGCCCGAGGTGATGTCGATGACCGCCAGGCTCCGCGGAATGCCGATCTGAGGAGCGGCCAGGCCCACGCCGTGCATCGCGTACATGGACTCGAACATGTCGGCCACCAGTTTCTTGAGTTCCTCGTTGAACTCGGTCACCGGCTGGGCCGGCGTCTCCAGGACCGCGTTGCCGTACTTGACGATCTTGTAGATCAATCTCGCGCCTCTGCGGGAAGTTTTCAGTTTTCAGTTCTCAGTTTTCAGTTTGCAGTTGTCCGACCGAAGTTCGAAAGACTGACAACTGATAACTGACAACTGAAAACTAAAAACTAAAACTCACGCAACTGCTCCAGGTATCCGCGGTAATTCCGCTGTGTTTCCCCCAGGGAATCGCCGCCGAATTTCTCGAGCAGGCAGCGGGCAAGCACCAGCGCCACCATGGCCTCGCCGACCACGCCGCCGGCCGGCACGACGCAGACGTCGGAACGCTCGTAGGCCGCCTC
>JAPKYU010000261.1 GCA_026394175.1 Acidobacteriota bacterium
AGCGGCAGCGGCGGCCGCAGAATGCGCTTCAGCCGCGCCCCCAGTGACGCGCTGGCTCGCTCGCTGTAGCGCGCCGCCATTCCCGCGCCGCCCGGCTCGACCAGCCGCACGCCGAACCTCGCGCGGTCTTCTGGCGTCATCAGCAGCGGCACGCCGGAAATCACCGGGTAGGCGTCGCCGCAGGCCGCGCAACGCAGTCCCTCGCCGCTTGTTTCGAGCGCCGACGTGCACTCCGGGCAAGCCAGAATTTCCAGCGGAACGCGCATGGTCTAGCCGCAGATTGCGCCGATTCCGCTGATTGAATCTGCGAAATCTGCGTAATCTGCGGATTGTCTGGCCTACTTCTCGCCCACCAAGTCTTTCAGCAAACGCGGGACGTACTCGGCAGTGCGTTTGGGCGCCGAGGGATCGGCAGCGGACATTCCCTTGAGCGCCTGGCGCGCCGGCTTGCCTTTCTCGCCCAGCCGGTCGATGGCGTTCAGAGCAGCCATGGCGACGTAGACACCGTTCTTGCCGGGCGGCGCCAGCTCGATCAGCGTCTTCACCGCCTGGTCCAGGTCTTCGGCGCCGCCGAAACGTCCCAGGGCCTCGGCAGCCACGACGCGCACGCTCGGCGCCGCGTCGCCCAGCGCCTTGCGCAACGGCGCGGCGGCCGCGCGGACGCCCTCGGCGCCGCCCATCAGCAGGCCCATCGCCGCCCAGTAGCGCACCGCGCTGTCGGTGTCGTCCAGCGCCTTCACAAGTTCGCCGGCGGCGTTCGGTTTCAGCGAGGAAGCCAGCTCCGCCGTGGCCAGCACCCGCTCCATGGGATAGCGGCGTTCGTCGTGCCCCATGTCGTACGGCGTCGAGTCTTTCGAGCGGGAGTGAATCTCGGCCTCCGGCAGCAGCCCCACGTCGCGCACGCTCCGCACCCAGTCCCGCTCGGCTTTGCGCAGGCGCTCGAGCACGTCGCGGTGCTCGGGCGAGCTGGCCAGGTTGTTCACTTCGTCCGGATCGTTCTGCAGGTCGTACAATTCCTCGGGCGGCTTCGGCTCCCAGAAGTAGGTCTGCGGCGGCTTTAGCTTGCCCTCGTCGTACAGGCGCTTCCAGACCTGTGTGGTCGGCGTCTCGAACATGTAGGAGATGTGCTGCCCGTAGATCAAGTGGGGCATGTACTGGCGGAGGTAGACGTAGCGGCGATCGCGCACCGAGCGCACGCAATCGTAGCGCTCATCCATACGGCCGCGCAGCCCGTAATTGTATTGCCGTTCGGGCCCCGGGTAAGCTCCGGCGAACGCCGAGCCCTGCATATGCGCGGGCGGCTTGACGCCGGCCAGGCTGATCACCGTGGGCCCCAGGTCCACGAAGGCCACCATGCGGTCCGATGCGCCGCCCGGCTTGTACTCCTGGGGCGCAAGCTGGCGGAACTTCTCCGGGACGTGCATGATCAGCGGGACGTGCAGGCCGGTGTTATAAGGCCAGCGCTTGGAGCGTGGCATACCCGCGCCGTGGTCGCCATAGAAGAAGACGATGGTGCTGTCGGCCAGGCCATCTTCCTCGAGTTGCTTCAGGAGATCGCCGGCCTGCTTGTCCATGTCCGTGATGTTGTCGTAATACTCGGCCCAGTCCTGCCGCACCTCGATCGTATCGGGGTGATAGGCGGGCACGCGCACCTTGGCCGGGTCGTGGATCCAGGTATGCGGGCGCTTGCGCACCTGGCTCTCGTGGGTGCCGAGGAAGTTGAAAACGGCAAAGAACGGCTGGCCTGGCTGGCGGTTCCTCCAGTGCGCTTTCGCGCTCGATTCGTCCCACACCTTGCCGGTGTGCTCAAGGTTGTAGTCCTCTTTTGCATTGTTCGACGCGTAGTAGCCGGCATCGCGCAGGTAGCAGGGGTACATGCGCATGCCTTCGGGCAGGCGGGTCATGCTGCGCATGTGTTCGCTGCCGGTCGAGTTGGCGTACATGCCGGAAATGATCTGAGTCCGGGCCGGCGCGCAAACCGGCGCGTTGGACCAGGCGTTGCGGTAGATCATGCCGCGCGCGGCCAGCCGGTCGAGGGTGGGCGTGTCGGCGTACTTGTCTCCGTAGGCGCCGATCTGCGGCCCAATGTCTTCGCAGGTGAGCCAGAGAATGTTGGGTTGCGGATGCTGCGCGGCGGCGCCCGCCAATCCTGCCGCGCCAACGGCCGCCACAAACCCCCGCCGGGTCATCGAGTGAGAGGTCATACACGCTTCCTGTTTCACCGCAGAGACGCGGAGAACGCGGAGAAAAGACATTCTCTGCGTTCCCTGCGTCTCCGCGGTTTATTGAACTCCGGATTCTACCACCGTTGACAGCCGGGGTGCCGCTCGTCCCGCCGAGCGCGACTCGCTCCACCCCCGCCGCCTTGGCCCCGGCCATCATCGACTTCAGTGCCTTCTTCCCCGCCGGCTTCTTGATCCTGCAAGCGCCCGTAACATCTCTGCGCGCAGAAGCCCGTTCGCCCTGGTCTGGTAGCCTCGCCCTTGGGCTTTGAGCCATTGGATGACATCGGCATCCAGTCGGATGGTTACGGGCTTCTTGATCGGCCGGTACATCTGCCCGCGTACACCTCGGCTCAATTGCTCGTCGGTGAGCTCTGGAATATCTGATGTGTCAATCTCTTCGTCTGGTATAGCAGCAATCTCGTCAAGCTCTCTTTGGCGTTGCCTATGTGCCAGCTTCTTCATAAAACGCTCTCTCACGAGGAGTTGCTTTTCTAGCTGAAATGATGCGGATCACTTCCTCGTCCTCTTCATTCCTGGTGCTATGAACGACAACCAGAATGGTCAGGTTCTCCAAACTTCCCAGCGTCCACAGCCGCTCCTCGCCATCTACCGTCTGATCTTCGATGGTGAGACAAAACGGATCGCTGAATACCTCAGTTGCAATCTCAAAGGAGACTCGGTGCCTTCGACGATTCTCCCGATTCTTCTGCTCGTCCCAGTCGAATCTCATCTCCGGCTTTCAAACCTCCGACAGTATGTCACGCCGATAAACGCCTGTCAATACATTTCTATACGTACATGAATTTCACGCAGGGTTCGAAACAGGGCTGGGGTCAGGCCTCCGGAAAGGGTGCGTCCCTGGACGAAGGAACCGGAAAGCATACTCGCCGGCGCGGCTTACGGCGCGTCCAAAAGGAAAAGGCACAAAGAAGGGCTTGGTTCTTCTTTGTGCCTTTGTGTCTTCGTGCCTTTGTGTTGAAAACCACCTTACAGCGTAGCGCCGTAAGTGAACGAGCCCAGCACCTTCATGTAATTGGCGCGCTCGAAGGCTTCGGGGTGCGCCACCGCCTTTCGGCTCATGC